>VBOC01000179.1:6616-6948 GCA_005877655.1 Ignavibacteria bacterium | reverse complement strand
TCGTCGCGACTGTCATCGCGATGTGGGTCCAAAACCGGTATCAGGGCGATACTTCGCCGACCCGGGCTGCCGTAATTTTTGCGGTCGAACCGGTTATCGCCGCACTGTTCGCATACTTTGTAAGGGGAGAACTCATCGGGTTTGCCGGCATCGTCGGCGGTGCGTTGATTGTCGGCGGGCTTCTGGTATCCGAGTTCTCGGATGAGCTGCCCGTCCTAAACAGAATCATCGCCGGTCCGCGACGTCATTCCGCCCGGGCAGAAACAGCGGGTACGGCGGAGGAAAAGCATTGACTTTCAGTCAATTTCATCGTATGTTCACGATGCCGTCTC
>VBOC01000179.1:3945-6535 GCA_005877655.1 Ignavibacteria bacterium | reverse complement strand
TGTTTCCGATGGAAGAGTCGAAATCGAAGTTGAGGGCGACCGGTCGCTGATCGAAGAACTTATTAAACTTCTCAAAGTCGGTCCGCGGGCGGCGCACGTTGCAGACGTGAAGGTGGACTGGAAGAAGCCGGAACATCAATTTCAGAGTTTCGAAATCCGGTAAGTTGACCCCTCACAGTTTCTAATCGGTCGGAGTGGATGCGTCTCGGTTTTGGCTATGATATCCACCGTCTGGTAGTCAACCGGAAGCTGGTTCTGGGAGGCGTTGAGATTCCCTTCATTAAAGGCCTGATCGGGCACTCCGACGCAGACGTTCTTTGCCACGCCTTCGCGGATGCCCTGCTCGGTGCAGCGGCCCTGGGGGACATCGGCAAACATTTCCCGGATAGTGATGAACGGTTCAAGGATATCTCCAGCCTCATGCTTTTAAAACACGTCGCGCAGCTCCTCCGGACAAACAACTACGATATCATCAACGTGGACGCGACGGTGATCCTCCAGCAGCCCAAGATCGCTCCATACATGAAGCGCATGAGGGAAAACGTCGCCCAGGCGCTTGGAATTCAGGTTGAGCGGGTCTCGGTGAAGGCGACAACAAACGAGGAGCTGGGCTTCATCGGTATCGGCGACGGCGCCGCCGCCTACGCCGTGGCGTCGATCAGGGAAAAGCAGCTCCCCCTCGATCTCTGATCTGCTGCCGGATGGTAGAATTCCTGTATTCAGTCGACAAGGCGGTATTTTACTTTTGCAATCAGACAATCGCGAATCCGGTCTTCGATGCCGCCATGCCGATCCTCACCGATTGGAGCCAGCACTGGTACGGCCAGGTGCTCTTCGGCCTCCTGTGGTTGCTTCTGGTTTGGAAAGGAGGGAAGAAGGGGAGGACTACCGCGTTTCTTCTCATTCCCCTCATCCTCATGACCGATCAATTGAACAACAACGTCTTTAAGAGCGCGTTCGCACGCCCGAGGCCATGCCACATCATCGAAGGAAGGATGGTGGTGGAACACGTCCGCCTGCTGGTCAGCTGCGGCGGCGGTTACTCGTTTCCTTCCGGGCATGCCGTGAACAATTTTGCGGCGGCAAGTTTCTTCTCGCAGTATTATCGCCGCTGGGCATGGGCGTTTTATACGTACGCCGGCCTCATGGCCTTCTCCAGAATGAGCGTCGGCGTTCATTATCCGTCCGATGTTCTGGCCGGGGCCGCGGTCGGGGCGTTGTTCGGATCGGCCTTCGTCCATCTCTGGCGCCTGATGGGGCAAAAGTTTCCGGCGCTCTCGATTTCGGACGCCCCGCCGGTTCCCAATCGTGCCCGTGAATAAGAATTCAGGCAGAAGGGAACTATCCCTCGCTCTGGTCGCCGGTTGCCTGCTCGGCTTCTCCTTTCCGCCGGTACCGACAGGTCTCTTTGCGACAGTGGCATTCGTACCGTTCTTTCTGCTTCTCGAGGGAGTGCAGGGTCACGGTGCCGCCTTCCGACGTTCCTATGCCACGTTCTTCATCTTCAATGTGATTACATTGTATTGGACGGGGGGATTTACGCACGGGAAAGATCCCTACCTGATGGCGGCGGGGGCGTCGCTTCTTCTAGCCCATCCGCTTTTTTTCTACATGCCAGTCGCGGGTTGGATGTTCATCCGAAAAAGATTCGGAGACCTTTATTCGCTCTGCCTCTTTCCATTCCTCTGGGTCTCGTTTGAATATCTTCACTCCCTGACGGAGATCTCATTCCCCTGGCTCACGCTCGGCAACACTCAGACATACGATCTTGCGTCGATTCAAATTGCCACGGTGACGGGGGTGTTTGGAATTTCCTTCTGGCTTCTCTGGTTGAATGTGGCGGGGATTCTCGCATTGTACCTGCTGCCGGGAGCTTACGGGGCGAGCATCCTGCGCAACCCGGTGCAGGGCGGGGCCGATTCGATCCGGATCGCCGTCGTTCAGCCGAATATCGATCCATTCGAGAAGTGGCAGCAGCGGTCGGATCTCCAGCTTCAGGTTCTCGAGCGGCTTACGTCCGAGGTGGCGGCGAAACGGGTCGACATGATCGTCTGGCCCGAAACGGCCGTTCCTTTCTATGTGCTCGATCCGGGAAACCATCCTGCCTTCGAAATCCTCAGACGGGAGATCGACAGCCTGGGAGTTCCGCTTCTGACCGGGATCCCGGATATCAGATACTACGGTGAAGGCGAACCCGCTCCCCGGAGCAGCAAAGTTTTACAGGATGGCCGCCGCTACGACAATTACAATAGCTCGATGCTTCTCCAGCCCGGAGATCCGGAAATTCAGAAGTATGCCAAAATGATCCTGGTCCCGTTCGCGGAGCGCGTGCCTTTCTCCGAGGCCCTCAGCTTCCTCAATGCCATGCAATGGAATTTTGGGTTGGGGGGATGGGGATGGGTGGCGAGAAAACGGTGTTCCACCTGAAGGAGAAGGGGATTGCGGACGATTCTTCCAAGCGGTTTCAATTTTCCAATTTTATCTGTTATGAATCCGTTTATCCCGGTTTCGTCGCGAGTTTCGTGCGGGAAGGAGCCGAGTTCCTGACGGTCATGACGAACGACAGCTGGTGGGGAAATACATCCGGCGC
>VBOC01000179.1:0-3935 GCA_005877655.1 Ignavibacteria bacterium | reverse complement strand
CACGCCCGGTTTGCCGTCCTGCGCGCAGTCGAGAACCGCCGCTGGATCGTCCAGTGCGCCAACGGAGGGATCTCCTGTTTCGTCGATCCGTTCGGTCATCTTCTCGAGCCGACAGAGATGTTCACGGAGCGGACTCTCATAGGCAGCGTCAGACCGGAACGCGCGCTGACATTCTATTCGGCTACGGGGGACTGGTTCGCACAGATCTGTCTCGTCCTGAGCACGTTTCATCTGGCTGCCGCGCTCGGGTCCAGGATATATTCGACGATTCGAGGCCGCTGACTCCATGGATGCGATCGATCTCCGGAGCGATACGGTGACAAAGCCCTCGCGCGGAATGCTCGAGGCGATGATGAAGGCCGATGTGGGCGATGACGTCTTCGGCGAGGATCCGACGGTCAATGCCCTTCAGGCGCGTGTCGCCCGTTTGTTCGGGAAGGACGACGCCCTCTTCGTACCGAGCGGCACGATGGGAAATGAAATCTGCATCAAGGTCCATACCGAGCCGGGGGATGAAATCATCGTCGATGCGGACTCGCACATTTTTGTCTATGAAACCGCGGCTCCCTCGCTCCTTTCGGGAGTGCAAATGAGTCCTGTCAAGGGGAACAGGGGCGTCTTCACAGTCGAACAATTAAAAGCCGCCGTGCGCGCGCGGGCCTATTATCTCCCGGCGACAAAGCTCATTTGCGTGGAAAACACGCACGGAAGGTCGGGCGGCTCGGTGGTGCCGGCCGGGACGCTTCGTGCAATCCGCGAGTTTGCGGCCGCGGAGAAGATCAAGGTCCATCTTGACGGCGCGAGGATCTGGAACGCCTGCGCTGCCAGCGGGGCCGATCCGAAGGAGTTCGCCGGTGGCGCCGATTCCATCTCCGTGTGCTTTTCAAAAGGGCTCGGCGCTCCGATCGGTTCGATGATCGTCGGTGACGCCGATTTTATCGAGCGGGCGCGGCGGTACCGGAAAATCTTCGGCGGAGGGATGCGGCAGGTGGGCGTCCTGGCGGCCGCGGCGCTCTACGCACTCGACCACAATATCGAAAGACTGAAAGAAGATCACGCGAAGGCGCGCTACCTTGCCGGAGAGCTCAACCAGACGAAGGGTTTGCGCGTGGACATGGAAGAAGTGCAGACCAACATGGTGATCGCCGAGACCGAGCCCTCCGGAAAGACCCAGGCGGAGGTCCTGGAGATCCTGAAATCGAACGGCGTCCTCATGACGTCTGAACGACGGTCGGCGATCAGGGCGGTGACGCACCTGGACGTCTCAATGGAGCAGGTGCGCCGCGCGGCGGCTATTATACGGTCGCTGTTCTGAGATGGACAGATCGAAGTTCAAGCATAAGACCGAAGTCCGTGTTCGAAACTACGAGGTGGACTGGCAGGGGATTGTCCACAATGCGGTGTACCTGCAGTACTGCGAGCTTGGACGGGTCGACTACCTCAGGCGGCTCGGCGTCAAACTCGACCTGACGACGATCCGTCACGATGCTCGGGTTGTTGTGGCGCGGAATGAGATCGACTATAAATCGCCCGCCCGCTTTGACGATGCTTTAACCCTCTAGACGCGGGTTTCTTATATCCGAAACACAAGCTTCGGCTTCGAGTCGATTATTGAAGAATCTTCAACCGGGCGGCTCGTGGCGGAGAATCTCTCGGTCCATGTCTGGCTGAACCCCCGAACGGGGGAGCCGACGACCGTGAGGGAGGATTTTCGCGCCGCCGTGCTTAAATTCGAGGGTGCGGATGTAGCGATTCTGGGGCCGACACTGTTCACTTAATTTACTGCTCACCTGATTTACCCGCTGCGATTTGCTATTGTAAGCAGGGAGTATTATATTGTTTGCGTCCTCGTTTGAAAGTCCCTCCTATGGGACTTTTTTTTTGAATGATGTTGAAAGGCCTCGAATTCAGCGATATTCGGATGGTTTCGGATGCCCCTCCCAGAGCGCATTGAAGAAATTGCCCGGCCCGTCGTCGAAAGCCACGACGCCTACATCATCGATGTGAAGGTGCGCGGCGAGTCCGGCGCGAAAATCGCGGAACTTTTTGTTGACACCGACGAAGGCGTAACCACCGGTCTGTGCGAACGGATCAGCAAGGAGCTATCGGGCGTGTTGGATGCGGCAGAGCTCTTCCGGGGCCGGTACCATCTCGTGGTTTCGTCGCCGGGCGTGGAACGTCCGCTGAGATTCCCCCGGCAGTTTCCCAGAAACGTCGGCCGCACACTGAAGGTCAAAATTCGCAGCGGCGATGCCGTTGAGAATGTCGAGGGAACATTGGCGGGATCGACGGGCGAAGAGATACAACTGGGTCTGACCGGGGAAAACCTCCGGACGATCCCGTATCGGGACATCATCGAGGCTCGGGTGATCGCTGACATATCGAACAAACCTTTGAGGTAAGAATGAATTACGAAATTGTTGAATCGTTTTCGCAGATGGTCCGGGAAAAGCGGATCGACAAAGACACGCTGGCCGGCGTTATCGAAGACGTCTTCGCGATGATGGTCCGGAAGAAATTCGGCCAGGAGTCGCGATTCGAAGTTGTCGTCAATGTGGATAAGGGAGACATCGAGATCTATCTCGAGAAGCAAATCGTGGAGCAGGTAACCGACCCCATGACCCAAATCGACCTGGAAGCAGTGAAGAAAAAGACGGACGAACCGCTGAATGTCGGGGACGATTTCGTCGAAGTGGTCGATCTGCAAACCTTCGGCCGGAGGCTCGTCGTGAGCGCCAAGCAGAACCTGAATCAGCGAATCAAGGAAATCGAGAAGGAGATCATCTACAACGAGTACAGCACCACGGTGGGGGAGATCATCGTCGGCGAGATTTATCAAATACGCAAGGGCGAAATTCTCGTCATTCATAACCGCAACGAGCTCATACTGCCCAAAAGCGAACAAATTGCCCGGGAACGATACCGGAAAGGGGAAACGCTCAGGGCAATCGTAAAAGAAGTTCGCAAGAGCGCATCCAGTCCCCTCGTCATCATCTCCCGCGCAGACCCCAAATTTCTGGCGAAACTGTTCGAGATCGAAATTCCCGAAATCTACGACGGCATCATTGAAATTAAAGGCGTTGCCCGGGAAGCGGGGGAGCGCTCGAAAGTGGCCGTGGAATCTCATGACGACCGGATCGATGCGGTCGGCGCCTGCGTGGGTATGAAAGGCGTCCGGATCCACGCGATTGTGCGGGAGCTCAATAACGAGAATATCGATGTGATCAACTATTCGAACAAGCCGCAGGTCTTCATCCAGCGTGCGCTCTCACCGGCTAAACTCAAGAACGTTGAGGTGGATGAGGCTACCAAGAGTGCCACGGTTCTCGTGGACAAGGATCAGGTTTCGCTCGCGATCGGAAGGAACGGACAAAATATCCGGCTCGCCTCGAAGCTCACCGGCTTCGAGATCAACCTGATCAAGGAAGGGGTCGAAGAGGAGTACGACATGGACCTCGACGAGTTCCGCGAGGAACTGGGCGAACCGCTCTATGAGCGGCTTGTGGACGAGGGATATGACACGGCACGCAAGGTGATCGATGCCGCGGTCATGGACCTTCTTGAAATTGAAGGGTTGACGGAGGAGAAAATCCAGTCGATCAAGGCCATGATGCAGCGCGAGCTGGAGGAGGCGGACATCGAGGAAGAATCCGAGCAACAGGCGGCGGTGCAGCCGGCGGCAGCCCCTGCTGGGTCCCCGAGCGAGAGCGAAGATCAGGCCCCCGACGAAATGATCGGCCAGGAAACGAAAGATGGGGCAACAGACACCGAGTCGGAGGCCCCCGACGAGGCGACCGCCAAGGACGAAAAGAATGAGACAACTGGAACGGAGGCGGAAGCCCCCGACGAGGCGATCGCGAAGGATGAAAAAAATGAGACAACGGAAACCGAGGCGTGACTGAAGCGTAATGGAGCACGTGGCGGCACATAAAAAG
>VBOC01000178.1:4519-5098 GCA_005877655.1 Ignavibacteria bacterium | reverse complement strand
TGCTTTCAAGCGATGTCAGTCCCATTGCCGCCGAGACCTCGCTCATCTTACCGTTCGTGCCGATGTAGATCACGTTGTCGAGTCCCGAAAAACCGAAGTTCTTCATCAGCCGGATCTTCCGCGCCAGCTCGTCGTTGTTGGTGACGACGGCGCCCCCTTCAAAGGTGTTGAAGAACTTCGTCGCATGGAAGCTGAATACCTCGGCATCTCCGAACCCTCCGATCATGCGCCCGCTGTGGGAACAAGCGAACGCATGGGCGGCATCAAAGAGTAACGTGAGATTCCGCCGGTGCGCAATCTCGGTGAGCGCCTCCACATTGCATCCTATGCCCCAGAGATGGACGCCGATCATGCCGGATGTTCGCGGGGTGATCATCCGTTCGACACGGGAAGGGTCCAGCGTATGAGTGACCGGGTCGACATCCGCAAATACCGGTGTAATCTCCTGCCACTGAAGGGAATGGGCGGTCGCAACAAATGTGAACGAGGGCAGGATGACCTCCCCTGTAAGGCCCAGAGCCCTTGTGGCAAGTTCAAGCGCGACCGTTCCGTTACAGGTGGCAATGCAGTGCTTCACAC
>VBOC01000178.1:0-4485 GCA_005877655.1 Ignavibacteria bacterium | reverse complement strand
CTGTCCAGAATGTCATTGACACGCCCCAGCAGGCGCCCGCGGTCGCCGATGTTGGGGCGTCCCACATGAAGGTTCTCGGCAAAGGCCGGAGTCCCTCCGAAGATTGCAAGATCGTCGACGGATTCTTTCAGCAGTTTTCTTTTCTCAATTAGTTTCGCGGGTGTATACATTTCTCTCTCCCCTCTGCGTTAAACAAGTCCGGCGTCGGCGAGCAGTCTCGATGCGACGACGGCGGCGTCAAAGTACTCTTCGGCAATGGCCCGCGCGGCCCTGCACTCCCGTTCATAATTGCTGTTAATGGCGTCGATTGCATAGAGAGCCTCGTCCATTGTGCTGAAGGCGTAGAGACCTTCGCCGGTCGGAAGGATGTTGCTGAATCCGGTATCCTGTGCAACGACCGGTTTTCCGCTGGAAAGATAGCAGACGTCCCGCTCGCTGAACCAGCCGCTGCGAAGGCGAACGTTTTGATCCTTCGCGACCGTGAGCTCCGCGCGTGATTGCCTGATGTACTCGGGATACCTGCCAAACACATCGACCGACATCTCGAGCGGCGACACGAGATGCCACCCGTACGACTGCAGTCGCGTCCTATCCTCCGGGAGGCCCATATTCAATGCCAGCTCGAACTGTTGGCCGGTATGGCGCGGAAGGTCGAGAATCTTTTCCCACTCATACTGTTTGCTCCAGCGATACGTTTCTCCCTTGTATTCCACGTCGTTACCCTCCTGACGATAATTCCCTATGGTTGTGAAGAAACTGGCATCGGGAGTGTACCTCGCCGGCCATAATTCCAGGTCAATGGGCTGGCGTGTTTTTCGATACGGTATGCCGTTGAGCGGAACGCGACAGTCGGCCGCGCCGTAATTTTCTCCGTACGTGGCTACCAGATGGTGGTTTGCGAATGACTGGTGTGTGTGCTCGTCATTCAACGCAAGAAGTAATTCCGAGGTGACAGGATCGGTCTCCACATACACGCGGAATCGGGCTTTCAGTTGTTCTTCACGCAGGTCGGTGGCGCCGACCACGTTGAGCAGCACGTCGCACGAACGGTACAATTCGTTCAGTTCCTTCTCGGTCAATCCCCAGCAGGCGCCCTTTCGGTCCGCCAGCCGGTAGGCCCAGTGATCGGCAAGGCCGATGCGCTCCGTGCAGCGGGCGATGTGCCGCAGCGCGTAGCCGCAGTCGTCGGTAACGGTGTTTTGCACCGGGTCGTAAGGCCAGACGGTATCGTCTTCGACGTACCACACGTCGTGACCGAGCCGTTGCAGGCCGCGCAGCCAGTTCAGATATAGCCAGGTCTGACCGCCGAACGGGCAGCGGCCCATCATGCCCAGGACAACCACCCGCAGCCCGCTATGCATCGGCGCTTCGCGCGGTTTTGACGAACAGTGACATCAACATCCATCCCATAGTATTGTATTTGTGCTATTCTCGATCTTGCCTGTCCTGGCAAGCAAATCAAATTCTATTTCATCCACGAACACATCTTCGACCACGCGGAACAGCCTTCCGGTGCGAATCATCGGGCGCACGATCTCTTCGTTCAGCACGAAGTGCCTGATGCACATCTCGGTCTCATTGAACCCGTAATGAGGCCTTGCAGAAGTTGTGCTTGAAAATCTCGGATTGATCTCAAACACCACGGGTCCTCGTTCCGTGAGCCGAAGTTGAACGTTGGCCGGTCCGATGCAGCCGGTCCGTTCAAGAATTCTTTCGCAATACCCGCCGAGATCCGACTCCGGGAGAACTTGTGCCTTGAACGTCATGCCGAGGTTCAATTGACGTTTCATGACAATGCTCGCCGCTGCTCTGCCGTTCGAGCAGACAAACGCGCCCACCGTATACTCTTCATCGTCCGGCGTGAGATATTCCTGTATCACCGGATCGCGAACGGCTGCCGCGAGATATTCGAGCTCGTGGTTCGTTCGGGCCGTCGCAAGCTGCTGTGAGCCGGCCCCGAACCTGCTCTTCACGACGTACGGGAACTGCACCTCGTCGAGAAACCGCTCGAGCGATTTCCGGTCGGATGGCAGAACCGAGCGGGGGTAATCGAATCCCGATTTTCTTAAGAACGTCGCCAACTCCCATTTGTCATCCATCAGACGCAGGGCCGGTGGCGGAGAGGTGACCACGAACGCGCCGGTCTGTTTGTAAATTTCGCCGCCATGTCGCGCCAGCACGTGCATCTCCGCCATGTTTCCTATCATGATGAGGTGCACGCTTTCGCGCTCGCATATCTCCATGATCGCCGGCAGGTACGCCGGATCGACCGCGGGCGGAACTACATGCCCGGCATCGAACTGATACATGCCTGCGCCGTCATGATTGTAATTGCAGCCGATGGTACGCACGTCGTGGCCTGCGGGCAGATTGGAACGCAGGAGAGCCTTCCAGATAAAGTGAGCCAGATTCCCGGCCGCTCCCGTGATTAAGACGTTAATGGTCATGGTAGTTCAAAGTTGTCTCAAGAGTGTCATGAGTTTGACTTCCTCCGAACTCTCCCTGGCGGTATGCGGGGAAATAGGAGGTGGGAGGATGTCCCGCGGCTTGTGTGATCTCGGAGTATTTCTGAGCGTCAAAAATGCGGCCGCAGAAATACGCCATCCTTGTGCCGGTTGACCATCCTCTCTTGAACCGGGCGAGGCCGTCGGTATCACTGTTCTCGATGCCGGCGGGTCCTCCTAAGTTCAACCATCGCAGCTCGCCGGCAAGACTCCCGATCGCCGTCCAGAAAATCGCAAAGGAGGCTTTCAGGCGATAACCGGCTTCACTGTATGCTCCGAGGTGATAGTAACCGACGTCGCGTTGCTTATACCAGAGTGTCATTCCCACCGTTTCGCCCTCGCATTCGGCGCGGAAGGCTACAATTCCGGGAACCCGCAGCTGCTGGGCGAAGGACCACCTGGAGAAAGCCGGTATGCCGCTTATGTGGTGCCTCTCAATCAGACAGTCGTACAGATGCAACCAGGTCTCAAGAAATTCGCCCGGATGCTCGCACCTCTCGACCTTGAGATTCTGTAATGCCTTTCGCGCGTTGCGGCGATGGTGTTCCTCAACGTATGATTCGGGCGGCCGCGACAGATCGACGATGAAATGTTCCTTAAACGGACGAACCACATGCTTGAAGCAGCGCCTCAGGTCCTCATGGATGTAGTTTCCAAATGGATCCGTTACAACAGCCAGACATACCAGTTCATCCCCAAGCCCCGCAAGGTCGGTTTCCAGATCCCGCCAGTTTTCGCATGCAAGCAGCGGATAGCATCCCATGGCATCGCGATACGCCGACCTCCGGATCGGTCGTTCGAGAATCCATGCGCCGCTGTGCGGGAGCTTCCTCGGGTGTCCGAACTCTCTTAACGATCCGGCATAAGAAGAATGCATGTAGCCGGCAGCGTGTTCAGGGTCTGACATCTCTATTCGCCAATCAGAATGTTTCACGTCCGAATATCGAAAACAACGAGCCGCTCGTTCTCCAGAACGCGACGAAAATGGGACAGCAGGTAGGTCTGCAGATCGCGATAGTATTCAAGCCACCAGAACGCCTGCCATGCAACCACGAGGAAGGAAGCGCCCGCTTTTCGCTGGCGCTCCAGTTCACCGATCGCAGTCGCGTCATCAGGCGGGCGGCCCCAGTATTCGCCGTTGTGTTCCGGAAAGGGCAGGGCGCTCCGTCCGGCGACAGAGCCGCCCGTTGCCCAATTACCCTCATCGGCGAGAACGAATACATCCCCGTCGGGAATGCAGTCTTTTATCTCCTGCACGGATAGGTACATTCGATGATGCCACGACGTTTTTTTCCATTCCTCAATATCCACCGTTTTCCCTTTCCGGCGGTAGTAGTCGCTGACTTCCTTACAGCAGATCTCCGCGTGCCTCAGATCTTTCTCCAGGCGTTGATCGAAGCGTGCGCCGCCCCAGTTGTTGTGGCCGTGTGTCCGGTAATATCCTTGCGGCTGCGCGACCGCCCTGACTTTGCCCAGAACCAATGCCCACACTGCAAGGTAGGCGTCGCCGTAGGCTCCGGATGGTACCGGAAGAGCTTTTTCCAGAAATCGCCTTGAGTACGCGTTTCCCGAGGTTGAAGGGAACGAGTACCCAAATGGACCATCGTCGATCACGTGTTCGCGAAAATCCCCGTCCGGCAGCGGGCTTCCGGGGTCGAGCCTGCCGGTTTTCCTTCCGCGCACATCTGTTTTCCAGAGCGGCCAGTGAACCTTGACGACGTCCGGATCGCTGAAGAGTTCGACTGCCTTTTCGACTGCGGTCGGGGCCAGCATATCATCCGAATCGAGAAAGAGAATTACATCTCGCTCGCTCAGGCGACACGCTGCGTTATAGGTCGCCCTTCCGCCTTCATTCCTTTCTCTGAGAACAGGAACGATGCGCGAACCGTAGCTTGCAATGATGTCGCGGGAATTGTCGCTGGAGGCGTCGTCCACTACGATGACTTCCGTGTAAGTGTATGTCTGGCTCAACGCGCTGTCA
>VBOC01000017.1:2032-5906 GCA_005877655.1 Ignavibacteria bacterium | reverse complement strand
GCTGCAAATATTCAACGTCCTGGGCGAGCTCATCGGGACGCTGTTAGATGAAGTAAAAACCCCCGGCATTTACAGCGTGAAATGGGAAGCAAGCCGCATTCCAAGCGGGGCTTATTTCTATCGGATGACCGGGGTTGACTTTATGCAAACGAGAAAGGCTATTCTCTTGAAATAACGGCGGATCCATCGTTGCCGCGATCCTGAATCGGCGAATTGCGTGTGACGATGTGAAAGCGTATATTCCGTCGTTCTGTCCCAGCGACTCTCGCCGACGCGATTCTGAAGGAGGCCCTCCAATCGCATCCCGAGTAGTAGAGAGTCGAATTCACACCATCCTTTCAGCTCAACGGTACCACATGTCGAAAATGCTTCGGTTACCATTTATAACCCGTATTCTCCTTCCTACGATCGCAGGTACTTTCCTTCTCCATGTCTTCGGCTTATCGTCAGAGAGACCATCGAAGAACGACGCGTCTCGCGCAACGGCGTCGAATTTTGGAACGGTTGTCGCGCCACCGGCGGTTCCCGCACTTCAGTCGCCCGGTAACGGAACGGCATGTCTGACAACCCCGCTCACAGTGAGCTGGAATGCCTCGGCCGGCGCCGCGACGTATCGCCTGCAGCTGGCGTTGGACTCACTCTTCAACTCAATCGTCTACGATTCCACGGGTGGGTCGATTTCGAGGACGCTTTCGTCATTGAATGGCGGCACAACGTACTTTTGGCACGTGAACGCCTCGAATGACGGAGGCGCTTCGGCATTTTCAAACACGTGGTTCTTCACGACATTCCCGTTTGGCACACTGCGTGACGATTTTAACATCCCTGATCGTTCATTGCCGGGGTCGAACAAATGGGCGCCCATTCAGAACCAACCCCGTGGCGGCTCAATGGTGATTGTGTCAAATGCCATCAGACCATACAGCAATGCAGGCGCGTATGATTTTGGAGGCGCAGTCTGGGATTCGCTCTTCACCGGCGGGGCGGAGGCGAGTCTCACGCTCGTGCAGAAGAGCTCAAGCTTCTATTACACCTCGCTCTTCATCTACGGGCGCATGAACAATAAAGACTACAACACAGGAACCGGGTACCGGCTCCGATATCTGGAGCAATCCGGCAAAGACCTCATTGAAATTCACAGGGTTGGGCCGGGATTCGCTAATTCATCCGTCATTGCTCAAACATCGTTTGAAGTAAATCCGGGAGACGTGATCACCTTCCGTGTGCTCTGCGATAACCAGACAATGGCCGCGTTGGTGAATAATGTTCAGGTTCTTTCGGTGAGAGATACGGTCTACAGGCCGGCGCAGTGGTATTTTGCGATTCGGGGATGTGTCTTTCCCACGCCGGTGATCTTTGATAACTTCACGGTGAGCTCCCAACCCGGAGGCCCGATCCCGCCGCCATCGGCGCCCACGCTCGTATCGCCGTCAAACGGCGCTACCAATCAATCGACGACACAGACCCTGAGCTGGAACGCCTCAAACTGGGCGACATCGTATCGTCTCCAGGTTGCCACGGATTCGTTGTTCGTGTCCGTGATTCATGAGGATTCAACGCTCCCGACAACCTCCAGTCAACTTTCGTCATTATCCAACTCCCAGGTCTATTATTGGCATGTCAGCGCGAAGAACAGCGCCGGGACCAGCCCATTTTCCGCACCATGGAATTTTTCAACCATGGCGGGCGGGGATTCAGCGATTCATCATTTCGAGTATGTACTCCTGGAACGACGCATTTTCGTGTATGATATCGACGGGGGACACGCGCTTGTGAAGACCTTCCCCGTGCCGGATACAGGGGGAACACGCGGCGTAGCCGTGAGCCCGAACGACGGAATGATGTACATCAGCTTCGGCGGTGATGGAGGACCCAACGGAAACGGCTCGCTCTTGCAATACAATCTTATCCGCGACAGCGTGGGTTGGATCAGGCATTACAACCACGGTATCGACAGTCATGCGATTACCTCGGACGGCACCACAATCTTCATGCCCGCCGGAGAATTCAGCAGCGATGGAAAGTGGTATGTAATCAACGCGAGCGATGGGAGTGAGAAGGGCGTCATTGTTACGCCCGGCTACGGCCCGCACAACACTATTATATCTCTTGACGGAGCGCATGTGTATCTGGGTGATCGGAACCACAATAACGTCGGCCCCGATTCACTGTACGTTGCGAGCACAGCGAGTTACCAGGTGGTCAAACGGGCTGGGAGATTCATCAGCGGAATTCGCCCGTTTACGGTTAACGGCACAGAGACATTCGCGTTCGTCGCCATTACAGGCCTTCTTGGGTTCCAGGTGTGCGATCTCTCGACCGGTCTGGTCCCCTACAAGATCGACTTGACGACGATGGGGTTCCCCGGCTGCGGATCCTGCGACTCCCCCACCCATGGCATTTCGCTATCCCCGGATGAGAGGGAGCTTTACGTCTGTGACCAACCGAATAGTTACGTCCATGTGTTCGACGTGAGCGGAATTTTTCAGAACGTCGCTCCCACAAAGGTTGCGGACATCAAATTGGTCACCCTTATGACCGGTAACGACTCGGGCTGCACGTACGAGTGTCTGCGGGAGGGGTGGCTGCACCACAGCCGGGACGGCCGATTCGTCTACGTTGGCGAGTCGGGGGATGTGATTAGTACGGCTACGCGCTCGGTCGTTGCTACGCTCCCAGCGTTAAGGAACACAAGGAAGATGCTGGAGATCGATTGGCAGAATGGCCGGCCGATTGCCACATCCACGCGATATGGATTGGGTTATGTTATCAGCCGGAGCGCACCCCCGCCCCCACAATTGCTTTCGCCTCCCAACGGTGCGACAAATCAGCCGACGACTCTGGTCATGAACTGGAATGCAGCGGCGATGGCCGCATCCTATGGTATCCAGGTTTCGACCGATTCGTTGTTTGGAACAAGAGTCATGGACGATTCCGCAGTCACCGGAACATCCCGCCAGGTTGGTCCATTATCGGGCACCACAACATATTATTGGAGAGTGAATTCGAGAAATGTATTTGGCGCGGGTTCCTATTCGACAGTCTGGCATTTCACGACATCCGTCGCGCCTCCTTCGGCGCCGGCGCTTCTCTCACCTGGTAACAATGCGACAGGGCTGGCGACGGCACTCACCTGCCGATGGGATTCATCATCGGGGGCGACGAAGTACCGCTATCAGCTTGCAACAGACAGCGGGTTCGTGAACAAGGCGGTCGATGATTCGACGCTCACTGATACAACGAGGGCGGTCACGAATCTGGCAAACGGCACGAAGTACTATTGGCGTGTACTCGCGTCAAACGGCGTGGGATCGGGCGCGTACTCGACGCCATGGAACTTCACCACCATTCCTTCGTTGCCGTCAACCCCGGCCCTCACCGCGCCGGTTGACGGAGCCGCATGTCAGTCTCCCTCCCTCACCCTGACCTGGAGCGCCGCAGCAAGAGCGGTTCAGTACCATGTTCAAGTTGCCTTGGACAGTTCGTTCGCAACAATAATTCTCGATGACTCAACGGTGACCGCGACTTCAAGACAGATGGCATCGCTGGCCGGAGGGACACGATATTTCTGGCGTGTCGCTTCATCAAATGCGGCGGGTTCGTCTCCCTATTCGGCCGGATGGTCATTCAGCACATTGCCGATTGCGGTACTCCGCGACAATTTCGACCGGACGAATGGCCCCCTGGCCGGGAGCAATAAGTGGGCCGTGATCCAAAATCAGCCGGCGGGCGGTTCGCTTGTTATTGCTTCAAATGCCGCGCAGCCGTTCAGTAGCGCAGGGAATCTGAATTTTGGCGGCGTGGTATGGGATTCGCTCGTCTCCGGCGGGGCAGAGGCAAGTCTCTCGGTCGTGCAGAAAAGCGGTAATTTCAG
>VBOC01000017.1:0-2008 GCA_005877655.1 Ignavibacteria bacterium | reverse complement strand
TTGAGATATCAGGAACAATCGGGCACGGATCGGCTTGAACTTCACAGGGTCGGCCCGGGCTACGCAAATTACACCACGCTTGCATCGGCAGCTTTCGAAATCAACAGTGGGGACGTGATCACACTCCGCACCGCGTGCGACAACCGGAAGCTGATCGGATTCGTGAACGGCGTGCAGGTGATCACTGCGACCGATTCGACGTACAGGCCTGCCCAATGGTATTTCGCAATCCGGGGTTGCGTGTTTCCGACCCCCGCGCGCTATGACAATTTCATGATCAGCCCGCAGTCGGCGGCGACATCGGGCACGGGGCGCGGCGCCGACGGGGATGATACACTCTCAGGCCTATCCGTCGCGCCGCAGGAATTCGAGCTTGAGCAAAATTACCCCAATCCGTTCAATCCGATTTCCACGATCTCGTTCGCCGTCCCAAAACAGACGCAGGTGCGGCTTCAGGTGTTCAACGTTCTCGGTCAACTCGTTGCGACGCTTGTCAGGGAAGAGAAAGCCCCCGGAAGATACAGCGTGACCTGGGATGCGGGAAACGGGCCGAGCGGGGTTTACTTCTTCCGGATGCTCGCCGGAGATTATGCCCGGACTCGCAAGATGATCCTCGCAAGATAATAAGAACCGGTTACAGGGATCTTATTTGGCGGCGGGCGTGGATCAGGCATTACTGAAAAAGAAATACGGGTTTGAAAATCCGTTTAAACCCGATCCACTGTCGAAGAAAGCCCTTCGATTTTTAAATTCCGGTAAGCGGCTCCTCGATGTGGGCTGCGGCGAAGGGGCAGACAGCGTGTTCTTTGCGAAAAAGGATTTTGACGTCACCGCCATCGATATCAAGCAGGACCATCTGCGGCGATTTCGCAATTACCGAAGCGACCACAAACTTTCGAATATTACAATCCAGAGGCGGAGTGCGGTCACCTACCGATATCCCCGCTCTGCCTATGATGCGATCATCTGCCTTCTTGTGGTCTGCTGCATGAGGCGAAGCGAGTTCGATTCGATGCTGCCGGCGCTGAAACGCGCCGTGAGACCAGGCGGCACCATCGTCATGTCTGCGCGCAACTATCTCGATCCGGAGTTCGATGAATATCGTGCCACGGAAAAGATGATCGAGCCGGGCACATTCTTGTTCAAGGAGGATTGCTGCAGGTTTATCTATTTTCTTGAAAAAGATCGACTCCGCGAAGCATTTGATGACTTCGAGGTCCTCTATTATTATGAAGGCTACGCGCCGTGTAAATACAACGAGCACCCCCGGCACGGGGACTCGTACATCATCTGCAGGAGAAAAGGAGGACGGGCATAATCTTCTTTGTTGCCTCGCTCTCTCGGGAAGTTCTGTTTCCGTCGGTTATCGCGTGGCGGACAGGCGAAGACGAAGAGACTGACCGCTTTAAACCAGCGTGGATGCGGGAGATGAGCGAGTAAATCGGGAAGTACGGGCAAAATTCTCTCGAACTTCTTGACATTTGTAAAACCCTTTTGTAGATTTGCGCGAGCGGTGACGTCGTCTCCATTTCACCGCACTCTCCCATCCAGGTTTTACCCGGTTCTGACGCAGAGGTTTGGTTGATCTTTGGGGATGAACCTCTTGTCTTCAAGGCATGAAAGGGTCCACGCGATGACGGAACGCCAACAAGCACTTCTTTCCTCCAATCTTCGCCGGCGAGATTTTTTGAGGTCATTCGGCGCCGCGGTCGGCGGCCTCGCTATCACGCGCTTACCGATCCCCAGGGAGGCTGTCTCCGCCGGCGCGACCGATCCACCGAAGCTATCGCACATGCCGACGATCGGGCGGCTTTAAATTGTGTCTTGACCGGGCGGGGTCGGGGGGATGTTACGACCCCGGCAAGCTGAAGATCGAAGAAGTTGGAACTCGTCCGAGCGAAGCCGTGATGATGGCAAAGAGCCTGATCCTTGACCGGAAGGTGGACATCCTTGTGGGCGTCATGAATCCGGTCGTTGCGACAGACCTCCATGATATTCTTGAATCGAG
>VBOC01000177.1:8914-12807 GCA_005877655.1 Ignavibacteria bacterium | reverse complement strand
TGCGGAGAACAGCTTTATCATGGGAGAGTCCGACATCGAAGGCGTCATCGAACTCGCCCGATTAACGCAGCTTCCCATGCAGAAACAATCGCGGGCGGCGATCGGGACGGGGCTGGCGAGCATGCAAATGAGCTATGCCTACCGGAACAACATTCTCATCCCGGCCGAAAAAAAGGAAGGGGAGGATTTCAAAACGGCGGGCGAATTGCTGCTGAGCGACAGGGGCGGGCTGGTGTTCATGCCCGAGCTCGGCTACCATGAGAACGTGGCGGAGCTTGACTTCGCAAGCATGTATCCAAGCCTGATGGAAATGCACAACATCAGTCCGGAAACCATCAATTGTTCCTGCTGCCAGAACGACAAGGTGCCGGAACTCGGCTACACCATCTGCGAAAAGCGCGGGGGGATCGTCCCGGCGACACTCGGGCCGGTGCTGAAAAAACGGGCCTACTATAAAACGCGAAAGAAGGCGGCAACGACCCATCAGGAATATCAAAAGTACGAGAGAAGGCAGAATGCATTGAAATGGATGCTTGTCACCTGCTTCGGTTATCTGGGCTACAAGAATGCGCGGTTCGGCAGGATTGAAGCGCACGAGTCGGTGAATGCATTCTCCCGCGAGGCGCTCCTGACCGCCAAGGAGATCGCCGAAGCCGGCGGCTACCATCTCGTGCATGCGATCATCGACTGTCTCTGGCTAAAGAAGGCGGGAGCGACGCACGAGGATTACCGGCAGTTGTGCGCGCAGATCAGAGAGGCGGTCGGAGTGGATATTTCGCTCGAAGGAATTTATCAATGGATCCTTTTCCCGAGCTCGAAGATGGATCCGGGCATCCCCACCGCAGGGAAGTACGTCGGCTGGTACGATCACGGCGAGATCAAGATACGAGGCATCGAGGTGCGAAGAAAAGACACGCCGTTCTATATCAAGAAAATGCAGGCCAGGCTGCTGGAGATCGTCTCGGAAGACGGGGGGATTGAAGCGATACGGGAACATGTCCCCGAGCTCCTCCGGGAGGCGGGGTTTTACCTCAACGAACTGCGCAGCGGGCGTGTGAACCCGCGGGAGCTCGTTCTGCGCAGAAGGGTTCAGAAAGAGGCCGGCGAATACACCAACAACAACCTCAGCGCAATGGTCGTCAGAGAACTCGCTCAATTCGGCATCAATGTGCAGGCGGGTGAAATGATCGAGTTTATCATTATCGATCAATCGGGAAAGCGGGACGCGCAGAAAGCAAAGAGCCTGTTGACGTACCAGCACTGGGACGGTTACGACATTGAAAAATATACCGAACTGTTATTGAAAGCGGTCGAAACGCTCCTCTCCCCTTTCGGGTATGATCTGGAAAAATTGACCGAGCATTACCATACCGGTAAAGTCAGAAAACGGAGGCAGGATCTCCTCCTGCCGAGAGAGCGCGAAGTACAGAACCAGGCCTCCCTTTCCCGCGATGTCATCACAGGTCGATGGGCGATGACCGCACCGACGTGAACGAAACCCGTGACGGTCATATTCGTCGGTTCGATTCATCGGTAACTTATTGGAATCTGCGATCATTTTTTGCTATCTTTTACACCATCTATCAACACATCTCTGAGGGCATGCCACATCCGCTTGAAACTCAATACGGACTAACCGCAAATGAATTACTCGATGCTATCAATAAACGATTTCGCGCCAAGGTCACCCTCGAAGGTGCAGTAGCCGAAGTCAAGGCGGGGAAGATTATCAAATCCTTGGAAGAAAAAGGGCTTATCATTCGCTCTAAAGAGCACGATCGGGACGCTTACCCGGATTACACTGTTTGGATTGAAGGTCGAGAGACTGGGATAAGAATAGAATGCAAGAACATCCGTGATGCAGACGAAGCGTACAAGAAGGATGGGAAGGTGATAGCATACAAGGTTGAAACACAGAAGACTAGAGCCTCAAAGGGTGACCCGAGCAGCCGATGTTATAGCTACAAACAATTTGAAATTCTCGGGGTCTGCCTCGGAAAGAAGACCGGTAATTGGGCAGACTTCCTCTTCATAAGTGCAAACAAGCTTATCAAACATTCGGAATACCGTGGCAAAATGGCCACCATGCAGAGAGTCCCCTTATTAGACGGTGATGACTTTGGACATTGGCATAGGGACCTCGCTGAGCTATTGCAAACTCTTAAGCAGAAAAGAAGACCATGAAGATCAAGCCAATTTACACCACGAGCCTCGGGAACGCATACTGCGCTGATTCACTTGTTCTCATGGGAGAATTGCCCGCGGCTAGTATTGATCTGGTCCTCACCTCACCCCCGTACGCCCTTCATTTCAAGAAGGAATATGGGAACGCGGATCAGAAGGAGTACGTTAAATGGTTTCTCCCTTTTGCTAAAGAAATCAAGAGGATTCTTAAACCGAAAGGGAGTTTTGTCCTAAACATCGGCGGGTGCTGGACCNNNCATCTAGCTCAGGAGTTCTTTTGGTACAATCCCGCCAAGATGCCAGCCCCGGCCGAGTGGGTGAACGTCCAAAGAATCAGAGTTAAGGATTCCGTCGAATACATCTTCTGGCTTTCCCCGACGAAGTTACCAAAAGCGGATAATAGCAAAGTGCTCCAACCATATAGCAAAGACATGGAAAGACTCATCCGCCGAGGAGTAATGGAGACGAGACGTCCTTCAGGTCATAACATCACGACAAAATTTTCGCTGGACAGGGGAGGTTCAATTCCTGCCAATCTGATCCAATGCGGAAATAACGAAAGCAATAGCGAATATATCAGAATTTCTAAAGAACATGGAAAGAAAATTCATCCAGCCCGCTTCCCCTCGGAGCTTCCAAGATTCTTCATCAAATTTTTGACGGATACCGGGGATTTAGTACTCGATCCATTCGCGGGTTCGAATACAACAGGTGCGGTGGCAGAGGAGCTAAAGCGGAAGTGGATGTCCATCGAGGCCGACGAGGAGTATGCAAACGATTCACTAACCAGGTTTCAAATAAAGGAGAGGCGGGGTTCTTCGAAAAAAGTGAGCTCCGTACAGCAGAATTTGTTCGGAATTGGGGCCACTTGAGTGAGAGAAAAGCTTGGTGTCCTCACGACATTACTCTGGTCTTTCGTAGTCCATTTGCTAAACATCAAAGAAGTCGGATAATGAAAGCAGCGTATGAAGACGTCAAGGCGAAAGCGACTTGAGGCGAGGGGATGGAAAGTGGGTACTGTAGATGAGTTTCTCCAACTCTCTCCAGAAGAAGGTGTTTATGTCGAGATGAAACTCGCACTTAGCAAGAGGCTTCAACAAGTCCGAAGAACGAAGAAGATGACGCAGAATCGCCTAGCCCGGATTTTGAGATCCAGTCAATCGAGGGTGGCGAAAATGGAAGCCGGCGACCCTTCGGTCTCCTTGGATTTGCTTGTTCGCTCACTGTTAATTCTCGGCGCGTCAAGAAATGGTGTTGCCCGAATTCTCTCAATCCCCCACACATCCTCCGGCCCCCGAACGCGCATTAACGCATAGCAGCCCGCCCGTTTTTTTGTTATATTGTCAAAGAATTTTCCGCGAAATCCAGGAATTCTTGCGTCTATGTTTGCCCGACAGAAACAGACGGGGGACGAAACTCACCTTCCCAAGGGGAGAAAGTCGTTCTGGCTTGTCACCATCCTCACCCCATTCCTCGTGCTTGGCGTCGCCGAGTTTGTCCTTCGATGGATCGACTACGGAGGATCACTCGACCTCGTCGTGAAGACGCACGTCATGGGCAAGGATTGGTACACGCTCAACAGCCATGTTGCGCGGAGGTACTTCCTCCAAAAGGGCATCGTCCTACCCGAACCGTCCGATGATTTGTTCGAGATAGAAAAGCAACCGGGGACAAAACGCATCTTCATGCTCGGGGAATCTACGATGCAA
>VBOC01000177.1:0-8834 GCA_005877655.1 Ignavibacteria bacterium | reverse complement strand
ATTAATGTCGGATTGTCCGCTATAAACAGTTACACCACCCTCGATTTCATGGATGAGCTCGTTCAGTATCACCCTGACGCGTTCATCGTCTACGTGGGCCACAACGAATTCTACGGTGCCATGGGTGTCAGTTCCACGGAGTACCTGGGGCGATGGCGCAGCTTGATTCAGCTTTATATGACCATGATGAAGAGCAAGCTGTGCCTGCTCGTACGGGATGGAGTTACGACACTGCCCGAGCTTCTCTCACATTCGAATCCTCGCCACGACGCGGACCTGATGGAGGTGATGGTTCAAAACCGGACAATCCCCTACCATGGTGATGATTACAATCGGGCCAAACAGAATTTTGAGGAAAACCTGCGGGATATGGCCTCTCTCGCAGCCGAGCACCGGGTGCCCCTCGTCCTCTGCACGCTCACGAGCAACATCCGTGACCAGCGGCCATTCATCCCTCTCTTTTCGGAATCAACCTCCGATTCCCTCCGGAATCTCTGGAATCAAACGGCAGGCGAAGGGCGGAGTGCTTTCCAAAGGCGGGATTGGTCACAAGCTGTAGAGTCGTTTCAGCATGCCATCGCCCTTGATTCGATGCAGGCGGAGGCGCATTTTGAGCTTGCCCGATGTCTCGATACACTTCACGACACAGCTGACGCCAAGGCCGAATTTAACGACCTCATACGGTCGCTCTGCCGGGATCAGCATCTGATTCTCGACGATGTCGACCGTGCCTTTGAAGAGCGATCTCCCGATGGCATTGTCGGGCGGAACCTCATGCTCGAACATCTGCATCCGAACGCAGACGGGTATTTCCTTCTGGCCAAGACTTTCTTAAACGCGCTCGCCGAAAATGATGTGCTTGTCCCAAAGAACGAATGGCAGTGGGACAGGAACCTCTCGGATGAACGCTTTAAGGAAATTTCCGGCGTGACCGAATTCGAGCTCGAGGCGGCGCAGTACAGGGTCTTCAATCTCACGAACCGCTGGCCGTTCAAGCGGCCCGGGGATTCGAAGGAAACCTTCCATGCGGACACGAAGGAACGGCAACTCGCCGAGCAGTACGTGCAGAAGCGCATCGCGTGGTCCGATGCTCACTACGCGCTCGCGGATTGGTATCGCTCCAGCGGAGACTACGACAAAGCAATTCGTGAGTACTCCGCAGTTTCAAAGGTGGTCCCCGGATATTACTACCCCGTCATGTTGACCGGAGACGTGTTTCGGGCGATGAAAAACGACAGGTTCGCCGAGCTGACATACCGCCGGGCCCTTGCAATGCAGGCCTCCCCGTTCATCCATGCCCGGCTGGGCATGCTCTACTACGATGAGGGAAATCTACGCAAGACCATCGAGGAGTTTGAGGCCGTCTTCACCGCCGACACCAGCGGATCAGAACGAGTCGACGCCAAAGCCAGGGCGGTCGCCCATTTCTTCCTCGGCGTCAGTTACGGCAAGATCGGGGAGCTCGATAAGGCCAGGATGAACCTTCGCAGCACGCTGGAGCTTGATCCGCATAACGAGGACGCGAAGAGAATCCTCTCACAGTTGCAGCCTGGTTCATGAGCGACACTTTCCTTGACATCTTTCGCGCGTTAAAGCGGTGGTGGATGGCCTTTGCCTCCGCGCTCGGCTGGGTGAATACGAGAATTCTACTCTCGATCGTTTATTTCACGCTATTTGCACTCGGCGCTGTTGTGCTCAGGATTCTCCGTAAGGATCTCCTGAACCGGAAGGCTAACGAGGGTGTAAGTTATTGGGCCCGTCGGGATCAAATCGGCGATTCGCTCGAGAGATCGAGACATCAATTCTAAGTCCCTCCGGCTGAGATGAACATCCTCGGGATATCGTGTTATTACCAAATTGATCGCAGCGGCGCAAGAGGAGCGTTTTACACGCAAGAAGCACGACTCCGGCTTCCCGGCTCATGCCATCGATTACTGCCTGCGGGAGGCGGGCGTTACTCCAGCGCAGGTCGATTATGTGGGCTTCTATGACAAGCCTCTCGAAAAGTTCGACCGGATACTGCAGACGTACCTGGCCACATGGCCTACCGGCTTTCCGTCCTTCATCAAGGCAATGCCTGTCTGGGTCAAGGAAAAGATGTGGATCCCTCACATCATAAAAAAAGAGCTTTCGTACGTTGGGCCGATTCCTTTTTCAGAACACCATGTCTCGCACGCCGCAAGCGCGTTCCTGGTCTCGCCCTTCAGTGAGGCCGCGATCCTGACCATGGACGGCGTCGGAGAGTGGGATACCACAACACTGGGCATGGGCTGCGGCAACTCGATCTCACTTATAAAATCGATCCGGTTCCCCCACTCACTCGGACTGTTTTATTCTGCGTTCACATACTACCTGGGTTTCAGGGTCAATAGCGCGGAGTACAAGGTGATGGGTCTCGCTCCGTACGGATCTCCGGTCTATTACGACTTAATCATGAAGAATCTCATCGACCTGAAGAACGACGGGAGCTTCCGACTCAACATGGACTATTTTGTCTACGACCGCAAACTGACGATGACCGGCGGCAGGTTCGAGCGCCTCTTCGGGCAGCCGCGCCGAAAACCCGACTCGCCTCTCTCGCAATTCCACAAGGATCTTGCGGCAAGTCTACAAAAGATCACCGATGAAGTCGTTGTGCGCCTGGCACAGCATGTGCATCGGGAGACAAATCTCCCGAACCTTTGCCTGGCGGGAGGAGTGGCGCTCAACTGCGTTTCAAACAGTAAGATTCTCAAGGAGACTTCATTCAAAGAATTCTTCATCCAGCCGGCGGCCGGGGATGCGGGCGGGGCGGTGGGCGTTGCATTCTATATTTACAATACCCTGCTCGGAAACAAAAGGGAATTTGTCTGGAAGAATGCCTTCCTGGGGCCGTCGTTTTCATCCGAGGAGATCGAGCGCTTTCTCGACGGCCGGGGAATTGAATCCGAGCGCCTCGGCTACCAGGAGTTCCTCCGGAAAGTCAGCCGGGGTCTGGCCGAGCAGAAGGTCGTTGGATGGTTCCAGGGACGGATGGAATTTGGCCCTCGGGCTCTCGGCAGTCGTAGCATCCTTGCAGACGCAAGAAACCCGGATAACTGGCAAAAGGTGAACCTCAAAATTAAACACAGGGAAAGCTTCCGGCCCTTCGCGCCTGTTGTGCTGGAAGAGCGAATGAGCGATTACTTTGATTTCGACCGCCTAAGCCCGTACATGCTCTATACCGCGCAGGTGCATCCCGGGGAAAGAACGAAGATCCCCGCCGTGACGCATGTCGACGGTTCGGCGCGCCTCCAGACGCTACGGAGAGAGGACCATGAAATATTCTATGATCTCCTGAAGCAGTTTGAGAACGACACGGGATGTCCGGTGTTGATCAATACCTCCTTCAATGTCCGGGGTGAACCGATCGTCTGCACTCCTGAGGATGCATTCCGCTGTTTTATGGCTACCGAAATGGATTATCTGGCCATGGGAACCTTTCTGATCGACAAGAGAAGGATGGCGAGTCAAGGGGCAGAATCGGAGTTTTCGAAAATACTTGAGGCCGATTGAGGAACACTTGCTAATATAGCCAGAACTGACTATCCTTCAGCAACAATTGATGTGCACATGAAATTCTTCCAGAATTTATCCTCCCGCCTCTCCATCTTCGCCGAGCTCTGGGCGTTTATGCGGGTTCGCAAGAAGTGGTGGCTTGGACCAATTATCATCGTCCTGGTCTTCCTCAGTCTGGTGATCGTTCTGACGGATCATCTATTCGCTCTTCTAGTCCTTGCAGATACACACTCCCGCCAGCTCAGACAGGTGGCGAATAATAACATCCTCGATGCGATTGATGCTAATGTCAAGGCTCCAACCTGCTTAACCGTTTATTGCATTGGATAATTCATTACAGTATATTATCGATAGAACACGGAGGTCAAAGGCAATGAAACTCAAAGTCGTTATCCACAAGGCCGAAGAAGGTAGTTTTTGGGGGGAGGTGCCGGCCATCCCCGGGTGTGCCTCTGAAGGAGAGAGTGTTGATGAATTGGTGAAAAACATCCGGGAAGCAATCGAGGGATGTCTATCGGTCGAGATTGGCCCCGTACAAACATCAGACGGAGATCGCGTTCTTGAAATTGCGGTATGAAGTCCATCCCCATCCACGCTAAGAAGCCGCTGAAAATTGGTCTCCAGAAACATCTCCTGAAGATTGCGGAGATCCCCGAAAACGCCCTATAGTCGTTCCGCGCGCTTGCTACATCAACTTGCAAGCATACCACGCAGGCGAACGTACCTACTGGTCCTGCTGCTCCTGGCATTTCATCCCGGGGCCAAACCTCAGACATTCCAGAATTTTATTCGGCAACTCACGCTTGCTTCCGCCTCCGCGGAGAAAGACACCCTCGTCGCCCGTTATGTTCTTCGGCACGGCGCACCCGTCGTCGAGAGTACAAGCGTCCATTTCATCTACCGGGGCAGTGGAAAGACGGCGGCCGTCCCCAGTGAAATAAACGGTTGGCATCCTTTCAGTTCCCCGATGGTCCATGCTGAGGGGACGAATTTTTTCTGGCGCACCGACACCCTTCCGATCGATGCACGAATCGAATATAAGCTCTGGATCGACAGCAACTGGATTCTCGACCCTCTGAACCCCCGTAGGGCGAAAGGAGGTTTCGGAGAGAACTCGGAATTGCGAATGTCCGGATACCGAGAGTCGACGGCCGATCGCGAAGACCCCAAAACGGAGCGAGGCGCCATTGACACCCTCTCGATCGAGAGTGCAATTCTCCATCGCAGGTATCCCGTCTATGTGTACACTCCTTCGGGGTATACAGAGGGCATGCTGCTCCCCTCGATCTACGTCACGGATGGTGGAGATTATCTCACACTCGGCAGGATGGACATCATCCTCAATAGTCTGATAGGGGAAAAGCGCATCCAACCGCTCGTAGCGGTTCTTGTCGACCCCCGGACCGATCCGAAGAGTCCTTCGAGCAACCAACGCATGATCGATTATGCTGCGAGCGATGCCTTTCTCGACTTTCTCGAAAACGAGGTCACCCCGTTCATTCAAAAAAACTACCGGGTTTCTCCGAACCGTCGGGATCGGCTTATCATGGGCGCTTCGATGGGCGGACTCATCTCCACCTATGCGGTTCTTCGTAGGGAGGGCTTCTTTGCCAACTCTGCGGCACAATCTCCGGCCTATTGGCAGGCAGATTCTGCGGTGATCAAACTGCTCGACCGGATAAAGCAGACTGGCGGCGCGTTCTACATTCAGACCGGAACGATCCACGACACGCAGGTCGAGGCGCGACTCGTCAGCCGCCTCCTTCGCGAAAAAGGCGGCAAGGTGACGTTCGAAGAGTTTCACGAGGGGCACAACTGGACGAACTGGAGATCGAAACTGGATCGAATCCTGACCCACTTCTTTCCATACCCCTAGGGGACTACCGCCCGGGCCGGCAGGTGCCCGCCTGATTGAAAAATGGCACGCACCGCGCATCTGTCCACGCTTCTGAAGCGCACTTCGAACCCCACGCTGCCTCCGCTTGATTCAGCCCTTCACACTTCCCAGCGTCAATCCCGAAACGAGCCACCTGCTCAAGAGTAGAAACAAACCCACAACGGGAATCATGACGATGAGCGATGCGGCCCCGTAGAGTCCCCACTCCGTCGACATATTCGACTCAAACGATTTCAATCCGAGCGGAAGCGTCCAGAGCTCGGTATCCTGCAGGATCTGAGCGGCCACGAGGTATTCCGCCCAGGCGGTCATGAACGAAAAGAGCCCCGTGATGACGAGCGCAGGCGCGGCGAGAGGAAGGATCACTCTGCGAAATGCGCCGAACTGAGTGCACCCGTCGATCCGCGCCGCTTCCTCCAGGCTCAAGGGGATCGTATCATAATACCCTTTCATCGTCCACACACAGAACGGGAGCGCCGTCGCGGTATACGTTATGATCACACCGAGGTACGTATTAATGAGCTTCAAATAGATCAGCATAATGTAAAGAGGAAGCAGCAGCATTGTTGCGGGAAACATCTGTGTGACGAGCAGTGCCAGCATCCCCGACTTCTTGCCCGCAAAGCTGAACCGTGAGAACGCATAGCCCGCCATCGACGCAAGACAGACCCCGGTCGCCGTCACGGCGAGGGCGATGATGGTGCTGTTGCGGATCCATCTGAGGAACGGCTGCTCGGTGAAAAGCGCGATGTACCATTTAAACGTTGCTCCGGCCGGAATGATCTCAAGCGAAGTTGAGAGCAGTTTATCCCCCGGCCTTAGGGAGACTGTCACAATCTGAAGAATGGGATAGAGTGCGATCAAAACGAAGACCAGCAGCACGAGGTGCGTAAGGATCGTGCCTACTCCGTGTTTTCGTATTTTCGCGTTTGTCATCTTACAGGAAAGAATGAGCCCTGTTCGCTGTCCTCAATACGCCCCCTCCGTCGCTTTTGTCCGCCGCATGAAGCTCAGGCTGAAGATCAGAAGGATGACGAAGATAATCATCGAGAGCGCAGCGGCGTAGCCGTAGCGATACAGATTGAACGCGGCCTTATAGACGAACGAAACCAGGATGTGCGTTTGGTCCGAGGGCTCCCCCGCATTGCTCACCTCCGAGCGTGACCGCGGGGATCATGACAGGCCGTATCAACGGGAGTGTGATTTTTCGAAGCCGGTCAAACCATGAAGCCCCGTCGATTGCCGCGGCCTCATACAATTCGTGAGGGATGCTCTGGAGTGCGCCGAGAGCCACAACCATCATGAACGGGAAACCTAGCCACACGTTCGTCAGGATGCAAGCCAGGAAAGCCTCTGTGGGGCTTTTGAGCCATTCCACCGCCGGCAGGTGCAGGTACTTCGTGATAATGAGATTGATGGAGCCGTACTCGTAGTTGAACATGCCTCGCCACGTGAGCGCCACGATGTATTGCGGTATCGCCCAGGGCAGGATCAAGAGCGTCCGGTAGACCGAACGCCCCCTTATTTTTTGATTCAAAAGGAGTGCAAGAAAGACCCCGATCACAACGTGGAAGAAAACGTTCGAGACCGTCCAAATGATGGTCTTGAGAAAAACATTGTAAAAGCTCGGCTCGGTGGGCTCCGTGAAGACCTTCACGTATTGAGTCATCCCCGAGAGATGCCAGTCCTTGATATGCCGCAAATTCATGTTCGAGAAGGATATCACCACGTTGTAAATGAACGGATAGAAGACAACACCGAGCAGAATCAGAAAAGCCGGCGCGACAAAAGCGAAAACAAAGATATTCCGGCGCGCTCTTGTCATCACTCGTTCATCTCAGCTATTTTCTGGAGCGCAAGCTTCTGCATATCCCAGGCCGCCTGTTCGGGAGTCTTGGCGCCGCCGAGCACCGCCTGGTAGCTCGGCCGCATTGCATCCCAGATTGCCCGGAGCTCCGGCACCACGGGCATCGGTTTGCCGCGCTCGATCTGCTGTTCTGAATTCATGAGAATCTCGTCGCCCTTGATACGCGCGTCGTCATAGAGCGGCTTCCAGGTCGGCATCGTTTCAAGCGCGATGGCCGTCTGGAGTTGATTTTCCGGCGCCATGATAAAACGTATGAACTCTGCGACGATGGGAAGCTTGTCTGTCGTTACATTCGTATTGATGGAATACCCCTTCGGCGAGACCATCGGGGCGCACCAGAGGCCGGTTTCGGTGATTTTCGGCAGAGGCGCGACTCCGAGATCGATGCCCGCCTTCCGGTAGCCGGACCATGACCAGTCCCCGTTGATAATCATCGCTGCCTTGCCATCTTTAAACAACGCATCGGCGATGTTATAATCGGCCTCTGCGGGGATCATCCGGTACTTGTCGCGCAACTCCTCGATGAACCGCAGCCCGCTCAATGTTCCGCGATTATTCAATGTCGGATTTCCCTGATCATCCATCACCCAACCGCCGAACCCGGTCATAAACGGAATGAAAAAGAACGGTTCCGTGTAGTTCCAGACCAGCCCGTACTGATCGATTTTTCCGTCCCCGTCCTTGTCGAGCGTGAGGGCGCGGCCCAGGTCGATGAGTTCCCGGTCGGTCTGGGGAGGGCTCTGAAGGAGTTTCTTGTTATAGACGAGCGCAAGGTGATTGCCGAGTTTGTCGGCAATCTGGTAGAGATGGCCTTTGTACCAGGTGAGCGCCTTCGGATTGAATCCGGCCAACCACTCGGGTTCGAACATCGTTTCCAACGGCTTGATGATATCCATGACCTGAAACGGACCCACTTGATCAGACGGTCCGTAGACAAGGTNCTTTGTATATGGCCTCCACTTTGACGCCGGGATGGAGACTCATGAACCGATTCACCTGGTCTTCTAAGATCAGGCGCTCATCCACACGCATCTGATGCCAGATCACGATCCGGTTCGGATCACTCTTCGTGCCGCAGGAAAGACAGGCAAGTGCAAGAACTGCCGCCGAGAGCCTCGAAAGCGTCATAGCTCGAAGGCGGCCACCTGGCCGCCTTTCAATGTGCTGCTCAGCTTGCCCCCTGCCGGGGAAAGTACTTCATCTGACAATAGATCCCGCATCCCTGAACTCGACGATGGCAGTTCAATCGAGAACGATTCCTCGGACGTCATATTGGAATTCGCCACCACAAGCAGTTTTCGGCCCAACTTAGAGGACGCCCGGATAAACGCGATGATATTTTTGTTCGGGACCTCGATCCACTGGAAGGATTCAGGTGAAGGGTCCACAACAAGATCGTGATAATTCCGGCGGATGCCGGAAACGGTTCTAATCCAATTCGTGATCTCGTTCGAATTGAGCCAATCGTAGGCAGACTCGCTGAAGAGGGGAAGTTTTTCGGAGGGATATTTCGCAAGTTCTTCGCGGCTGAAG
>VBOC01000176.1 GCA_005877655.1 Ignavibacteria bacterium | reverse complement strand
CAATCCGAGCGGGAGACGGGGTTCGAACCCGCGACCAGCAGCTTGGAAGGCTGCGACTCTACCAACTGAGTTACTCCCGCGTCTGATCCCGCTGTGCGGGACGAGTCTTCTTCGTTCCTGGTGGGCAGGGAAGGATTTGAACCTCCGAAGGCCGAAGCCGACAGATTTACAGTCTGTTGCGTTTGACCACTTCGCTACCTGCCCGCAAACTGCTGTGCGTCCTTCCTATCCACGCTGCCCGTTCGCCATCACCGATGCCGCCTGATCTTGCCGAGCTGGCGGTCGGAATTGAACCAACGACCTGCTGATTACAAGTCAGCTGCTCTACCAACTGAGCTACGCCAGCATCAAGGATGCCGGTCACGCCGGGAAATTTCAATTTCCTCGACGACCTCGCCGGCGCGGGTTCAGTCAACAACCATTCGCCACTCTGACCAAACAGATCAGCCAAACAGATCAGAATGATAAAAACAATCCCCCTCCCCTCCGGCCAGTCCTAAGGGCTTCAGAAATCTCGGGGTCATATTGCCTTGCGAGGAAGGTATTTAGGGATTCAGAAAAATAATATAACCATTTTCGGCAAAAAAGTCAAACAATTTTTATGCCATTTACCGGGGGAGAGCTCCAAAACCCCTAAAAATTGCCATTTCCGGAGTGCCGAATCCAGGTATGCGAGCGCGGCAGCATTCTTCCCGAACATGTTCAGGTAGAGGGCGCGATTGAAGAAGGAATGACCGTAGAGAGACACAATTCCGTCTACATATTTATTTTTCTTTGTCGGAACTTCGAAAGCATATCCGGGATGGACAGTCTCGTGATAGAGAGTATCGGCAAAGAGCCTGAAGGCGAGCCCCGACGGCACCCGGCTGTATCCTGACGTATACTCTCCCTCCAGTTCGGGGGTGGCATAGATGGGCCGCGATGAATAGTTTTTCAGAATGAAACTGTGGATGAGATTATTGTAGCGAAACTCGATGGCGGCATGGTCATACGGGAGATCGTGTTCGAACTTCCGGAGCTCGGCGAGGTAGGCATCAATCTCCCTCCGCGATCGTTCGATCAACCAGGGGTAACGCTTCTGGAGCTGCAAGAAATACCATGAACGGCGGAGCAATTCCTCATCGATAACGACAACGTCGGGGCGTACGTTTTCGATGATCTGAAAATAATACGACTCCGAGACGAAGTAGTCCCATTGGTAGGTCAGGACAATCGCGTTCGGCTCCACAGACTTGAACATGTCCTTCGTATAATGCTCCACGATGGTCAACGTGCTCTCATCCACTATGGAGAAGTTCACGACGATCGGGATCAGGCAGGATGCGAGGAGGACTGCCGCAACCCGTTTCGCGATCTGGGAATTCTTCACCGCGCCAACCAGGCTGGCGGCGCCGAGGGCGGCCCAGATCGCGATCGTGATGTACGCCAGGAGAAAGTATGAATCGATATCATGAATGTCATAATTGATCGAGTACAGGAGGCATCCGAGAAAAAGCAGAACGGTAAATATCGCAATCCGTTTTCTCTGAACGAAGAGGTTCCAGATTCCGATTGCGGCAAAGGCGAGGGGGAAGTAGGCAAACTCAGGGAGGAGAGAGTCAAAAAAATACTTGAGCTGCCGGGCCGCGCTCTCGGTGGAAGAAAAAATCCAGACCCTGTACTGCTTTCCCGTAAAATGCCAGAGAAACCGCTCGAGATCCACGGGGTTTCCCCAGTTCAGCATCGGTTGTTGAGCCGCACGAACGGGGAGGTACAGATAGACGGAGAATCCGGCAAGGAAGGCCGGCACAAGTCTTATCAAACGCCTCCTCGACTCCGGTGTGAACCGGCATGCGGTAAAATAAAGGTAGAGAAATCCGGGGGCAAGGAGTATGGTTGTCATGTGGTTCGTGAACGCGAGTCCGAGTACGAACGCGAAACCGTACCAGTACGCGTCCTCGCGAAGGCCCGTCCCGCGGGAATCGGACCACCCGAGGTGCGCCGCGATTGCCTTCGTAAAAAGAAAGAGCACCATGGCAACGAGAAACAGGTGCAACGAATAGACCTCGATCGAGAGGGCCTGCGACCAGTAGGTTTCGGAAAAACCGAGAAGGAGCGTCCCGGCAGCCGCCGGGATAAACACCCGCGTGAGGGCCCGCGCCGATACTCTCCCATCCTGATCGCTCAGAGGGATCGGATTCTTCACCGAGAGGGTGCCGAGGAAGAACAGGAAAAACCGAAAGTACATAAACAGCCCGGCGGAACAGAACAGGGCCGCCATGAGATTCATCTGCTCGATGCTTCTCAACGGGATCGGGAGATGGGCAAACAGCCAGCCGACGAGGGTAAAGAGAGGATAGCCGGTCGGATGGGCGATCCCGAGCGTGATGACAACGGTGGAGAGCTCGCCGGCGTCGATAAAATCGGTGGTCGGGCATAGCGTGACGAGGTACAGAAGCAGGCCGAGTGCGGAGATCACCAATGCAATGAAAAGCTCAAGCCGCTTGGGACTGATTCTCACAGGTATGGCGATGGGAAGATCGTGACGTGCCGGTTGGGAGCAGGAATTCGAGCACAAAAGGTAGCAATAATCCGGAGTAAAGTCCACTTTACCCCTTGACTCTCTAGGCCCCTCTGGCTATATTAAATATCATTTTCGATCCTCCACCTCCGACGTTGCCATGGTAAAACTCATCGCTCTCTACCGCAAACCACCCGATATTGAAGCGTTCGACAGCCATTACCATGGCGTGCACCTCCCGCTTGTCCGGAAGACCCCCGGACTGCGAAAACTTGAAATTACGAAAATCACCGGCGCCCCGATCGGCGAATCGCGATACCATGTGATGGCGGAGATGTACTACGATTCCCTGGACGCCATGAATGCGGCAAACGCGTCTCCGGAGGGCCGCGCGGCGGCGAAAGACCTGATGAGCTCCGCGGCGGAGTTCGTAACCCTCTTCTTCGGCGATATCCAGGGATGAGCGTCTATTCTGGAAGGCCTGCCTCTGCGCTGAAATTCCGCAATATTCTCTATACAAAGGGTGATAACCGGGCGACGGTGACAATCAATCGGCCGGAGGTTCACAACGCTCTCAATCTAGGCACACTTCGAGAACTGGCCGCCGCGTTCGAGGATGCGAGTTGGGACGATAGAGTCGCGGTTCTCGTCCTCACCGGGGCCGGCTCGAAGGCCTTCTGCACGGGCGCCGATGTAAGCGAGTGGGCGAAGGATTTCATGGAGCGGCCTTCCGATTTTTACAAGTGGATGGGGGTGTTCATCGAGACCTTCGAACGACTCCGAAACATCGGAAAACCGACGATCGCCCGAATCAACGGGATGGTCGTTGGCGGCGGAAATGAGCTCCAGATGTCGTGCGACCTTGCGGTCGCCGCCGAGGACACGTTCATCAGGCATGTGGGCGTTGCCCGGGGGAGCGTGCCCGCGGCGGGCGCCACTCAATGGCTTCCGCTTTTTATCGGAGACAGGAGGGCACGGGAGATGCTCCTGCTCTGCGAGGAAATACCTGCCGCCAAGGCACTCGAATGGGGCCTGCTCAACCGCGTCGTCCCCCGAAAAAATCTCGACAGAACGGTCACCGAGCTAGTAGAAAAACTCATCGACAAACTCCCCGAATGCACCCGCTACACGAAACAGCAGTTGAATTTTTGGCGGGATTTTTCATGGAGTCTCACCATCGGACACCTCCGCGACTGGCTGACGATTCATACCGGATCTGATGAAGTAAAAGAGGGAATCCGAGCCTTCGTCGAGAAGCGTCCGGTCGATTACCGGAAGCTCCGCCGTTCGAAAGAGTCGGGTAAATCCTAGAGGACATTGAGAGGCCCTTGTGATGCCCCCGGTTGCCCGCCGATTTCAGTCCATTGCAGCCAGAATAGCTTCCGGTGCCGTCTGTCTGGTCACCATCGTTCTGATCCTGGGAATAGGAGGACATCAGAACCCGCGCAGCCCGTTTCTCTCATTGCCCGGCACTCAGGTGGGCAGTGTCGATTCCGCAAATTCGGTTCGGACCTGTATGCAGTGTCACAATTCACTCTCGCCCGCCCGGCCGGTGACAATCTATCCCAAATGGGCCGGGAGTATGATGGCGCATTCGGCGCGCGATCCGGTCTTTTTCGCCGCCCTCGCCGTCACGAACAAGTACCGCACCGGGGAGGGGGAGTATTGCATCAGATGTCATTCCCCCACCGGGTGGTTGGCCGGACACTCCGAGGACTACACCGGGCAGGCTCTTGCGGGAACGGATTTCGACGGCGTACAATGCGACTACTGCCACCGCTCCGTCGATCCCCTGAATCCCGATAGCACTGTCCCCTATTTTCCCCGCCCGGTGCCCGGTTATGGAAACGGCATGCACGCGGTCGAGAAGCTGACCACCCCCAAGCGCGGTCCCTATGACAGCGTAGCGGCTCCTCACAGGACGCAATTCGACCCCTTCCAGAAGTCGGGCGAACTGTGCGGCGTATGCCACGACGTCAGCAATCCAGTCTATGCGCAGGATCGCTTCACACAAGCGCCGTACGAATACGGTCCCCTCGAGCGGACCTACAGCGAATGGTTCATGAGCTGGTACGCGACGCAGGGTGATTCGGGGACGTGCCAGTCGTGCCACATGAAGGATACCGCCGGATATGCCTGCGTCTATCCGACCGCGCCGATGAGGCCTCACATTGCGCAGCACGATCTTACGGGGGGAAATTCGTTTGTCCCCGGCATCCTCCCCGACTTCTATCCGGCCCTCGACACGGCGGCCCTGTGCGCAGGCAGGGATCGCGCAGTTGCGACGTTGCAACGAGCGGCGGATTTGCAACTAACCGCCTACCGTTCCCGCGACACCGTCCATGCCCGCGTGCGGATCACGAATCTTACCGGACACAAACTTCCAACCGGATACCCGGACGGACGGCGGATGTGGATCAACGTTGTTGCATCCGACTCGACAGGAGCAACGGTTTTCGAATCGGGATCATACAACCCGGATTCCGCGTTCCTTGCGAACGATCCTCAGCTAAGGGTTTATGAGACGGTACAGGGAATGACCAACGCTACGGCCGCGTCGTTCGGCCTTCAACCCGGCCCTTCCTTCCATTTCTTCCTCAATGACACGATTCTCTCGGACGACCGGATACCGCCGAAGGGATTCACCAATCTCGGATTCGCACTCCGGCGGGCCGAACCCGTGGGAAAAGCTTACGCGGACAGCCAATACTGGGATGAGACGCGCTATGTGCTGCCCGGCTCGGCGGCCAGGGTGACAGCGACTTTATACTATCAAACGATGAGCAGAGAATATGCGGACTTCCTGCGCGACGAGAATTCGGCGAACCCCTACGACTGGAACGCGTGGGGGATGAAGCTCCACAACGCATGGGCGGCGCACGGCCGGTCGTCGCCGGTGGCCATGAACACGCAGTCGGTCGTTGTGGTCGACACACTCCTGGGGGTGCATGACGGCCGGACGCATCCGATGACGTTTACACTCCACCAAAACTATCCCAACCCGTTCAACCCTTCGACGCATATAACATTTTCGCTCAAGCACTCTTCGGTTGTCACGCTGAAAGTGTTCGACGGCGCCGGCCGTGAGGTCCGGACGCTGGTCAGCGCGACCCTCGTCGCCGGCACCTATGACGTTACGTTCGACGCGAGCGGCCTTGCAAGCGGCGAGTACCTCTACACCCTGTCCTCAGGCGGCAGCCGTCAGACAAAGAACATGATGCTCTTGAAATAACGAGATCCGATCTCACACCCTACACCGGCCACACTCCATGCCACCCTCAACGCTTTTGATTTCAACCGATCAGCACTTCGCGCTGATCCAGCTCAACCGGCCCGACGTTCTCAATGCGCTCAACATCAAACTCATGACCGAGCTGGTCGAAGCTCGCAGCAGGCGCCGACATCAAAGAAATGGCGGATTCCTCGGCCGTGGACATGCTTGTGCGCGACCAGTTTGCCCGTTGGGATCGGATTCGGAAAATCAAGAAGCCGATCATCGCCGCCGTGAGCGGGTTTGCCCTCGGAGGCGGCTGCGAGCTTTCGATGGCCTGCGATCTCATCATCGCATCGGAGACAGCACGATTCGGACAGCCGGAGATCAATATCGGGGTTATGCCCGGCGCCGGCGGAACGCAGCGCCTGACGCGCGCCATAGGGAAATGCAAGGCGATGGAGATGGTCCTGACGGGAAAGATGATCACGGCCGAGGAGGCATTCCATCTCGGCCTCGTGAACAAGGTGGTGCCCGTCGAATGCTATCTCGACGAAGCGAAGAGTCTTGCGAAAGAAATCGCCTCAAAGCCCCCCGTGGCAGTCCGGCTTGCAAAAGAAGCGGTTCTGAAATCGTTCGACACAACGATCGAGGGTGGATTGGAATTCGAGCGCAAGAATTTCTACCTCCTTTTTTCATCCGAAGACCAAAAAGAAGGGATGAAGGCCTTCGTTGAAAAGCGGAAGCCGGAATGGAAAGGCAGATGACCGGGGCCGTGGCAATTTTAACGCTCCTCCTCGCCGCGTCCATCGCCGCGTTTGGCCAGGTTGCAGGATACCCCGACTTCGAAATCGTCGAGAGCATTCCCATCGAGACCGTGCTCGATAACCCCGACGTGCGCAACACGCAGGAGGTATGGCTCGAGATGATCAACGGCGCCAGAAGCTCGCTCGATA
>VBOC01000175.1:2400-11093 GCA_005877655.1 Ignavibacteria bacterium | reverse complement strand
CATGCCGAAGAATGTCGTGACGGTCATGTCGCACCCATACAACATCCTGACGGCGATCCGGAAAGCGGACCTACTGATCGGCGCGGTCCTCATCCCGGGCGCACGCGCCCCGCACCTCGTGACGCGGGCGATGCTGAAGGAAATGAAGCCGGGTTCTGTGATCATCGATGTCTCAGTCGATCAAGGAGGATGCGTCGAGACCTGCAAGCCGACGACGCACGAAAATCCGACGTATGTGATCGACGGGATCGTCCATTATTGCGTCGCAAACATGCCCGGGGCAGTTCCCTTCACCTCCACGCTCGCATTGACGAACGCTACGCTGCCGTATGCCACGGAGATTGCGACCAAAGGGTTTGCCAAGGCGGTGGCAACGAATAAGGAGATCCGGTGGGGGGTAAACATTCTGGCGGGTAAGATTACCTATAAGCGCGTTGCGGATGCGTTCGGATTGCCGTTCGAACCCCTCGAAAACTTCGACTAGTGTCGATCCATCTCCTCGATTGGATGCACGCGATTGATAATTCCGGCTTGACGCGAGCGGCTGACGAGATAGCTGCGCCACGAAAATCGTTGGAGGGGATCCGGGCTCGTCGGAGCGGAACCAGAACTAGATCGGCCAATCGTATCTCCAACCGCTCTCATCCCAGAAGTTTCGGGCCGTAAATCCCCCATGCCAAAACTTACGATCGACGGAAAAGAGATGGAGGCGCCCGCCTCCAGTACGATCATCCAGGCGGCGTTCCAGAACGGGATGTCGATTCCCCATTTTTGCTGGCACCCCCGGCTCTCCGTTGCGGGAAATTGCCGTATGTGCCTCGTCGAGGTGGAAAAACTTCCGAAACTCGTCATCGCCTGCGCGACGCCGGTGGCGGATGGGATGGTCGTGAAGACGAAATCCGACCGCGTCGTCAACGCACAGCAGGCCGTGATGGAGTTTCTGCTCATCAATCATCCGCTCGATTGCCCCATTTGCGACGAAGCGGGTGAGTGCAAGCTTCAGGACTATGCATACTATTTCAGCACGGGTGTCAGCCGGTTTGAGTTCACCAAGGTTCGCAAACCGAAACGCGTGGAGCTCGGTCCCAACGTCACGCTCGATGTGGAACGCTGCATCATGTGCTCCCGGTGCATCCGGTTTTGTTCCGAGATTGCGAAGAACCCCCAATTGGTGTTCGCTCAGCGGGCTGACCACGTGGAGCTCACAACCTTCCCGGGCGAGAAGCTCGATAATCCGTATTCGATGAACACGATCGATATCTGCCCGGTCGGCGCGCTGACAAGCAAGGACTTCCGCTTCAAGGCCCGCGTGTGGGAAATGTCTGTGACGGAGACAATTTGCCAGGGATGCGCGCGCGGCTGCAATATGAACATGTGGGTCCGCAACAACGAGATCCTGCGGCTGACTCCGCGCCATAACCCGGAGGTGAACGACTATTGGATGTGCGACTACGGGCGCCTCCGTACATTCGGGTTTGTGCAGGACTGCGCTGGAGTTGAAGTCGTTCGATGGCCCCGAAATCGGCGGGATCGGCTCGCCCTATTCGACGAACGAAGACAATTATGTTTTCGTAAAGCTGATGAAACATATCGGTGCGGGAAAACCTCTTCTCTTGAAGCACCTCTCCCCGAAAGACGAGGATGATATTCTCCTTCGCGCCGACAAAACCCCCAACACGAGGGGCGCGACCGAGGTGGGCGTCGTGTCGGGATCCGACAACCTGGACCCCATCCTGAAGGGCATAAACCTGGGAGTTATCAAGGCGCTCTATGTCATCGACGAGGATATTGCCGCTGATCCCGGCGTCGCGGACGTGTTGTCGAAGCTGAATTTTCTCGTGGTGCATGCATCGAACTTGAACGAGACGACAAAGATTGCTGATGTCGTTCTTGCCGGCTCGACCTACGCGGAGAAGCACGGCACGATCGTGAATTTTCAGGGTCACGTCCAGCGACTCAAGCCGGCGGTGGCGACGGCGGAGCTCGACCGCGCTCTTGACGGCTTTGCCATGAGCCGGCTCGACAAATTCGGCGCTCCGAACGACCGGTGGATGAAGTATCCAAAGCGCGATGCGCGCCCGAGTTGGCGGATCCTGGCGAGTGTCGCGGGAGCACTTGGGGCGAAATGGAAATTCAACACCGCCGAAGACGTCTTCAATGAAATTGCAGCTACGGTACCGACCTTCGAAGGAATCTCCTATCATCGCACCGGCTCGCGCGGCGTAAAGCTGAAGCAGAATACCGCCGTCGAGCATGGCCCCGTAAAGGGGACTAGCGGGGCAACCCCGCAGAGTCCCGATAGCGGGACAAGCGGTAGAAGAGGCACAAGCGGCACAAGCGGTAGAAGCGGCTCCGGCGGGACGGGGCAAGCCTGATGGAAATTCTGATTGCAACGATCAAAATTGCCGTCGTGCTTTTCGTGCTGCTCACAGCGGTGGCCTATATCACGTTGTTAGAAAGGCGGGTGGCGGCCGCGATCCAGAACAGGGTGGGTCCGAACCGGGTCGGCTGGAACGGACTACTTCAGCCCCTCGCCGATGTCCTCAAGCTCGTCACCAAAGAAGACATCGTGCCGAAGGCCGCGAACAGGTTCATCCACGACCTGGCGCCGGTCATTTCCATTGGCGTTGCATTGTCGACCTTTGCCGTCATCCCGTTCGGCGATTCGATCAATCTGTTTGGCCATGATGTAAAGCTGCAGATCGCAAGTGTGAATGTCGGGATACTGTATATTCTCGCGCTCACTTCTCTGGGCGTCTATGGGGTGACGCTGAGCGGGTGGTCTTCCAACAGCAAGTACTCGCTTCTCGGAGGGCTTCGCTCCTCGGCACAACTGATCAGCTATGAACTCGCGATGGGACTTTCCATCATCGGCGTCGTTATGATCTCCGGGACACTCCAGCTCGACAAGATTGTCGAGGCGCAGGCAGGGTGGAGGTGGAACATCTTCCTTCAGCCGCTCGGGTTCATCCTCTTTGTGATCTCTTCGTTTGCGGAGACGAACCGGCTCCCGTTCGACCTTCCGGAAGCCGAGCCGGAGCTCGTCGCCGGCTATCACACGGAGTACAGCGGATTAAAGTTCGGCCTCTTTTATTTGTCGGAATATGCCAGCATGCTCACCGCAAGCGCCATCATCTCGACACTGTACCTGGGCGGATGGCAAGTCCCGTTTCTGGCTCATTCGGGTTTTTCTCCGGAGTGGATAAGCGTCCTGCAGGTGCTCGGGTTCTGTCTCAAAGTGAGCCTCGTGGTTTTTTTCTTCATTGCGATACGCTGGACCATCCCGCGCTTCCGGTATGATCAATTGATGAATCTGGGATGGAAAGTGATGCTTCCGCTCGCGGTCGTGAATTTGCTGGCGACCGGTTTGTTGATACTGGTATCGTGAGCACCAATCATCCCAAGATCGTCCACAGGAGGGATCTCTCGTTCTGGGAGAAACTCTATCTTCCGCAGATTTTTGGGGGCTTGCGCATCACTCTCTCTCAATTGTTCAAGCCGCGGTTCACGCGGCAATATCCGGAGGAGAGATGGAACCCGCCGGCGTCCTTCAGGGGCCGGCCGGTCCTTGTGGAGGACGGAGGGATCGAGCGATGCGTCGCCTGCGGACTATGCGCCCGGGTTTGCCCCGCGCTTGCGATCGAGGTCCAGGGCTCCGAAACCGAATTGCCGAAGGAGCGCTATCCGGTCAAGTTCGAAATCAACATGCTGCGATGCATTTTCTGCGGATTCTGCGAGGAGGTTTGTCCCGAAGAGGCGATCGTCATGAGCAAGGAATACGAGCTGACGTTCACGAGTCAGGAAGACGGAATCTTCGGGAAAGACAAGCTGCTCATGCCTGCCGAAAAGCTCAAGGACCGGATTGAATTCCTCCGGCAGAACCGGTGAGAATCCGGCCTTGACGAATATGCAGCCTTGATGAAGATGAAGGCTGCATGAGGGTGAAGGCTCCATGAGGATGAAGCCTCCGTGAATATGAAGTCTACCCGACTATGAACTCCTGATGAATACGAACTCCCGATGAATATGAACTCCCGATGAATACGAACTCCCGATGAATACGAACTCCCGATGATTGTGAACTATCTATGAGAATGAAAACACTCTGTGCGCTCGCTTCAATCCTTCCCACTCTCACAACCGCCCAGCTTGCCGTGAACTATCAAAGATTTTCGCTGTCGAACGGACTTCAGATCATACTTCACGAGGATCATTCCGTCCCGGTCGTTTCCACCAATATCTGGTATCACGTGGGCTCGGCGAGAGAAAAGCCGGGCCGCACGGGGTTCGCGCACCTCTTCGAACACATCATGTTCGAGGGATCGGGGCACGTTCCGGTGGGGATGTTCGACGAGTGGCTCGAGGCGGCGGGAGGCGACAACAACGCTTCCACCAACTCTGACCGGACGAACTATTGGGACAACATCCCGAGCAACGCCCTCGAGCTCGCGCTGTTTCTCGAATCTGATCGGATGGGGTACCTGATCGATGCGATGTCTCCGGGAAAGGTCGATGCCCAGCGCGACGTCGTGAAGAACGAACGCCGCCAGTCGTATGAAAACCAGCCCTACGGCATGGCCTCCATCATGATCGACGAAAATCTCTTTCCACCCGACCATCCGTATCACTGGCCCACTATCGGCTCGATGGAAGATCTCACGGCGGCGAGCTACGACGATGTCGTCGAGTTTTTCAGGAGGTTTTACGTTCCGAACAATGCCAGCCTCGTTATCGCGGGAGATATCGATCGGGAATATACCAGGTCCCTCGTGCAAAAGTGGTTTGGCGAAATACCGACGGGAAAGCCGGTCCTGCCCCCAGCGCCGCCCGTCGCGTATGTGTCGCAGGAAAAACGGCTGGTCATGGAGGATAAAGTCCAGCTTCCCCGCCTTTTCATCAACTGGATTACGCCTCCGCATCTTCAGCCGGGGGATGCGGAGCTGGACGTCCTTGCCAGCATTCTGACAGGGGGGAAGAACTCCAGACTTTATAAGCGGCTGGTCTATGACTTGCAGATCGCGCAGGATGTCTCTGCCAATCAAGAATCACAGTCGCTCTCCTCGAAATTCTCCATCGAGGCGACTGCCCGGAGCGGACATACGCTGGCGGAGCTCGAAAGCGTGATCCGGGAGGAGATTCAGAAGCTCAAGAACACAGCGCCTTCTCTGCGGGAGCTTCAGCGGGCAGTCAATCTATACGAGGCGGGCTTTCTGAACCGACTGGAGCGCATCGGCGGCTTCGGAGGGAAGGCGGATCAGTTGAACGCCTACTTCACCGAGACCGGAAACCCCGATTATTTCAGCGAAGACCTTGCAAGGTACAGAGCATTGGCTCCCGAGGATATCCAGAGCATCGCCATGACGTACCTCCGCGACGACGGGGATGTTGTGCTGAGCGTTGTTCCGGAGGGAAAGAGGGATCTTGCCGCCCCCGGCAAGGAGGGAGGCCGATGATGAATATCGGTATTGAGCGATTCGGCGAACCCAACACGCTTCTCCGAAGTCTCTTGCTCGGCCTGTCGGCACTCCTCCTGCTTCTACCATTGTCAGCCGTCCTCGGACAGAAACCCGACCGAACGAAACCACCCCGGCTCGGACCCTCGCCTTCGTTAAAGCTGCCCCCGATCCAGCACCTCAATCTGCCGAACGGCCTTCCGGTTTTCTTGATGGAGAAACACCAGGTTCCATTGGTTCAGATCGAGTTAATTGTTTTTACGGGATCCACGATGGACCCGCCCGGGATGAAGGGGGCCGCGAGCATCACGGCGTCGATGATGGACGAGGGCGCCGGATCGAGGAACGCCCTGGAGCTGGCCGATGCCATCGATTTCCTCGGCGCGAGTGTCAACTCGTTTGCAGAACAGCACTATTCGGGGGTCGTGCTGCACACTCCCCTCTCAAAGCTCGACTCGGCGCTTGCGCTCTTTGCCGACGTGGCGCTGCACCCCACCTTTCCCGGGGATGAGCTCGAACGGATCAGGAAAGAACGCCTCACGACGCTGGCGCAATGGCATGACGAACCGCCGCAGATTGCAACCGTGCTCCTGGGCAAGACGCTGTTCGGAACGGCGCATCCTTACGGGAGACTGCAGTTCGGGGATGAAAAGAGCCTCCGCTCGATCAGCGCAAGCGACTTGAAGAAGTTCCACAGCACGTACTTCCGCGCCAACAATGCGAGTCTGATAATCGTCGGAGACGTCACGGCCAGTTCGATCCTGCCGAAACTCGAACAACTCTTTGGAAAGTGGGATAAGGGCAAAGTCGAACAGCCGTCGATTCCCCCGGTCGAACAGGTCAAAGACCGGATGATCTACCTGGTCGATAAGCCGGGAGCCCCGCAATCGGTTATCCGAATCGGCCGGATCGGCGCGTCGCGGCTCACGGAAGATTTTTTCCCCCTGCTGGTGATGAATACCATTCTCGGCGGTTCATTCACTTCCCGTCTCAACCAGAACTTGCGCGAACAGCACGGTTACACGTACGGCGCAGGATCTGCGTTCGAATTCCTCCCGACGCCCGGCGCATTCGAGGCGGGAGCCGACGTTCAGACGAAAGTGACCGATAAATCGTTGGCTGAATTCATGAAGGAGCTCAATGGAATCCGGCAGAGCGTTTCGGACACCGAGCTGATGCGGGCGAAGAATTACCTGACGCTTCGATATCCCGGGAACTTCCAGTCGGTTGCCCAGGTGGCGCACCAGCTTCGTGACCTGGTCCTTTATCATCTGCCTGACGACTACTTCAACGACTACAGCAGACGGATCCTCGCGGTGACGAAGGAGGATGTGGACCGCGTCGCGCGCAAGTACATCGATCCGGACAGAATCGCCATCGTTGTCGTCGGAGACCGAAAATCGATCGAACAGGGAGTTTCGGCGCTCAAGCTGGGGTCGATCAAATATCTTTCGATCGATGATGTTCTCGGGCCCGCTCCGGTGTTGGGACCCGGTAAGTAGCGATCCGCCGGCTGCGGAGCGGCACAACTTGCGTTCCGTCCTGCTTGGTCCCGACCCCGTCCGCCGTGCGGGCCATGGCAGGACATAACGAGAAAAAGAAGCGCGTAATTCCGGCGAGTAGAGCGTGTTGAATCATGTTAAAGGCCTCAAAAAAGGGGGTCCGGCTCGTTCTTGGTTCTAAGAAGACCTCCTGAAACCCTTTTCGAGTTTGATTTCTCACCAGATTCCGCTACATTAGATCGATGAAAGGGTGTCTATGAAGCAAGCTTACCGCCTGTCGTTATTCTGCACGCTTTTACTCCTCCAGTTGTTCACGACCGAAGCTATTTCCGGGATCCCCGCCTGGCGCAAAAAATTCGACGGCCTGGGATTATCGATCGGGATCAATCCTGTTAACCCGAACACAATTTACACTCAAGGAAACGACAGCCGCCTCTGGGTATCACGGAATCAGGGACAGACGTGGAACCAGGTGTCGAACGTAATCCTCCCCTGGCAGCTTCGGGAAATCCTCGTTCATCCGAACGATACGCTAACAATATTAGCTGTGGATTTCAGCCAGGGCCTCCGGAGAACTACCAACGGGGGAGCAAGCTGGAGCACCGTGATCAGCAATTACGGAATCGATGGAGAGTCCGTCTGTTATGACCCCCTGCATCCCGACACGATTTATGCGGGGAATTTCGCCGATGCGCGTATCTACCGTTCGATGGACAGGGGCGCCACGTGGTCTTTCATGGGATTCGCCGGAAACGCCGATATCTGCGGCCTTGCGGTTCGCCCGGACAGTGCGAATATTCTCTACGCGGGCACCGGCGGCGGCACGATTTCAAAATCGACAAACTCCGGGGCTACATGGCATCAGGTGAAAGCCGGCGGCTCGCAGGAAATCCCCCGCATCGTCGTTAATCCCGTCAATCCCCAGATTGCCTACGCAACGGGGTACTCCGGAAACTGGTCATCGACGGGCGTGTGGAAAACCACGGACGGCGGTGAGCATTGGTTTCAAGCACTCGCGGGCGTATCGATGTGGAGCGTCGACGTCGATCCACGCAACCCCAATATAGTTTATGCAGGGACGTTCGACGAATACACAGCCAGCGTCTGGCGGACCACCGACGCGGGCACATCCTGGACTCGGCTCGACAAGGGGTTCCTCGTGTACAATGCGATGTGGAACCTTCACCTCGATCCTCTGGACAGCACGAAGGTCTATGTCGGTGTCACCACCGATGCCTTCGGTGCGAACGGCGTGTTCAGGCTTGAGACCGCGACGGCGGGCTCGGCGGGGTACGTCCGTGATAGTCTGAACAACCATGTGCTCACCTCTGGCACCGTTCAACTGACGCCGCAGGGGGATGCAGTCGACCTTGGTTCTACGCTGGGTACCTATGCATTCTACCGTTTCCAGGGCGACACTACGTCCGTTTTTAACACCAATACCTACATTAACGGACAGCTGTTTGCGCAGAGGCAAATTACGCTGATCACCGACTCTCTGCTCGCGAAGGATCTCTATGTCCAGCCCGGGGAAATCCAGGGAGATTTCTTCGACGATCGAAACGGCAACGGGGTCATGGACGGCGGCGAACCGGGCCTACCGGGGTGGGTTGTTCAGGTGGGGGGCCAGGTGTCTACCAATGTCTTTACCAATTCCGCGGGGCACTATGTGATCAGCGACCTTTTTCCGGGCACGTACAACGTGAGCGAACAGTCGCACTTCGGCTGGGTCAGAAAA
>VBOC01000175.1:0-2231 GCA_005877655.1 Ignavibacteria bacterium | reverse complement strand
TGGATGTTACCTCATTCAACGACACGTCTTCCTGGAAGGTATGGGGATCGTCGAGCGGCCGGCATCGAGGATCGTTCAGTTTCGGCCCAGGGGACACATCGGTCACGTTCACACCGGTCGATTCGTTCTGGGCCGGCGAGGTCGTGACTGTCGATATTTCAAACAAGACGAAAACAGGCGCTGGATCGGGGATTACGGCATACTGGGATCAGTACACCATCGGGCTGCCTCCGGCGACCGGGAAATTGATGCCGAAAGTCGACTACACGGTCGGTTCGGGCGCGTGGGCGGTTGCCGTTGCCGATCTCGACCACGATGGGGATAATGACATCGTCGTCGCGAACGCAAATTCGAGTACTGTATCGGTGTTGATTAATAACGGCAACGGAACTTTTGCGCCGAGCGTGCCCTATATAACCGGAGTCACGCCGCGGGCTGTCGTACTGGGCGACCTCGATAATGACGGGTATCCCGATATCGTCGTCGCGAACAACGGATTTACAAACGTGACGGTGTTGAAGAATAACGGCGACGGCACATTCGGGGGAAGAGTAGACTATTCTGCGGGCGGGAATCCTTCCTCGGTCTCCCTGGCGGACATCGACGGAGACGGCAGCCTTGACATCGTGGTCACAAACACAAATTCGAATGCCGTCGCTGTCTTACCGAACAACGGCGCCGGAATCTTTGGCTCACCCCATTCGTTTGCGTCGGGAACCGCCCCGTGGTGGAGCGCGATCGGAGACATCAATCGCGACGGCGGTGTTGATGTTGTCGTTGCCAACGCCCTGTCGAGCTCCACCGTTTCGATTCTGAATAATATCGGCAGCGGGAATGTTGCGTTATATTCCTCCTACGGCGTCGGATCGTTCGCCCGATCCGTTGCGACGGCGGATTTCAACAGCGACGGGCGCCTCGACCTGATTGCGCCGAATTCTACCTCCGGCACGGTTTCTCTCTATCCTCAGGATGGCTCCGGAAACTTCGGCCCGCGGACCGATCTCGCAACCGGCACCGGTCCCTGGTCGGTGGCAGCCGGCGATCTGGATGGGGATGGCCTTCCCGATCTCTGCGTCACTAATGTGAGCTCCAATACTCTTTCTGTCTTCCAGAACGGGGGCGGAACCAGCTTCACGCGCACCGACTATGCCACCGGGCTCGGGCCCCGCGGCGTGGCGATCGCCGACCTGGACGGAGACGGCGACCTCGACGTTGTTGTGACGAATGGGGGGACGAACACGGTATCAGTCTACCTCAACAGCGTCATCATTTCGGGATTGACCGGATGGAATCTCGTCTCGATTCCGACTGACGAGAAAATTCCCACGAAGTCGGTCATTTTCCCATATGCCGTCTCGAGGGCCTTCGCCTACTCGGCCGGATATGTGCCTCGCGACACGCTCACGCACGGAACCGGTTACTGGGTTAAAATCGATACCGCCCGATCGCTCGGGTACCAGGGCCGGATGATTCTCAGCGACAACATTCCGGTGAGTTCCGGCTGGAATCTTGTCGGAGGCCTCGGCATGCCATTCAACACGAGCACGATCACGAGCAGCCCGCCGGGCATCGTCGCGTCTGCCTTTTTCGGCTTCAATGGTTCATATCAGATCGCAACATCGATAACTCCCGGGGAGGGTTACTGGGTGAAAACGGCGGGCGCGGGGACACTGCAGACGGCTGCGCCCTCCGCACAACAGCCCCGCAAGAAGAGCGCCGGGTCCGACGAGCTGGCAATGTTCAATTCCCTGGTCATCGCGGATAACGACGGGCATCGACAGACTCTTTATTTCTCGTCGGTTCCAGAAGCGCTTACTCTTCTCCCGCGCTACGGAGTTCCGCCTCCGCCTCCAGAACCCTCATTCAATGCCCGGTTCGCCTCCGCGTCCGCGCGGCTGGCAGAAGCAGTCCGGCCCAACGGGCGGGGATCGTTTCCGATTGAGATCAACAACGCGTCGTACCCTCTTGTGCTGACCTGGACAATGAGGACAGATGAGACGCGAGGCTGGGTTATTTCCGCGGGCACGGTGAGAAAAGAAATGACTCAAGACGGTAAGTTGATCATTCCGGCCGACCAAGCCGGATCTGCGATTCGGCTGGAAGCGCTTTCAGAGAAGGGATCCCCGGTGCCGACAGACTTCGCCCTCGACCAGAATTTCCCGAACCCGTTTAATTCATCGACGGAGCTTCGTTACCAGCTCCCGGCAGAGGGCCATGCGACCCTGACGATT
>VBOC01000174.1 GCA_005877655.1 Ignavibacteria bacterium | reverse complement strand
TGACGGTGCCAGCGTCGGTGCCGTTACTTTTCCACAGCTCCCATCCGTGCGTTCCGTCATTGGCTGTGAAATATAAAGTGCCGTTCATGTCGGTAAGGGTGTTGCTGTAGAGTCCCCCGGTTGACCCGGGCGTGATATCCTTGACCATGATTGTACCAGAAGACGTACCATTGCTTTTCCATAGTTCATATCCGTGGGTTCCGTCAGCCGCGCCGAAGAATAATGTGCCGTTTGAATTGGTGAGGTCACTGGAAAAGGTACCACCTATACCGGGGTTAATGTCTTTAACCATTAATGTGCCTGCCGTTGTCCCGTCGCTCTTCCAGAGCTCAAAACCGTGCGTTTGGTCCGCGGCCGAAAAGTACAAGACGTTGGTCACGCGGCCAGGGTATGAACCGCCTGCGCCCGGGTTGATGTCTTTAACCATGACCGTGCCCGCTGCCGTGCCGTCACTTTTCCACAACTCAGATCCGATTGTCCCATCGTACGCTCTAAAGTACAGCGTGCCGTTCGCGTTGATGAGCAGGTCGGCGCCTGAAGCACCGGGGCCCGGGTAAATGTCTTTGACCATGACAGTGCCGACGGGAGTGCCGTCGGTCTTCCGCAACTCGTGTCCGTGAGATCCGTCATCGGCCGTAAAGTACAGGGTGCCGTTAAAGTTTATGAGCTCACTCTAGGGTGTGATCGAACCAGTCGTACCCGGATGGATCGTGGCAGGATATATGTCTTTGATCATAAGCGGTACATTCTGGCTCAATGTCGTAGATGTCACGAGCAGAATGCACGACAAGAGGAGAAGAGGTCGTTTCATAATGGCTCCAATGAATTTGTCAGATTTGATGGATAATCTTTTGAATCGCATGTTCCGCGCCTGGAGGCATCGCTCCCGATCTGCATGTCGCAATGGCCGTTTAGAACAGTAAAATATGGAGTATGAAGAAGTTTGGCAATCACGCGTTCGCGGGCAACGTAGCGACGCCCAGATCCAAATGGCGCGCGAGCTTGCACTAAACCCCAGCTGGAAACCTTACTCAGGTCTTAATTTCATCACATTTCCCGCAAATGCGTGATTGTCTAACCCCCGCGACCAGCATATATTAGCATGGCTGTCCCGGCGATTACCAAGACGGATTTCTCCGATAACGAATCTTCCATAGGGGTTTCATATGAAACGAGTAATTTTCACCCTCGCGTTGCTCGCATCCTTTTCGACCATTTTACTTTCGCAACAGCCAGATGTTCGGCAGCGGGGCACCCCAATCGGGAGATATCTCGCGCCATCCGGCGTTCTCAACACCCCACCAGGGTTTTCTGGGACCCTCGACCTCTCGGGATGGACGATAGTGTCAGGCCGGAGCGGCTCGCCACGATTTGTGCGCACGAGGACCCCGAGCCTCAATCGGAGGCAAAAATTTGCGTCGTCGACGGCTGTGAGTCTGCTTGGTGAGCCGACGTCGATGCCTGCAGGTGTAACCGGCACTTCCTCTCTTGCAGATACGTCATGGGACAGTCGCTTCCGATTCCCGGGCATCACCGGCCAAGTCTATGCCATCGCGATAAACGGATCTGACGTTTACGTCGGAGGAAATTTTGTGTCTGCCGGTGCATCAGGTGCCAAATATATTGCCAAATGGAACGGCCATAATTGGTCGAAAGTTGGTTTGGGGGTAAATAGCAGCGTGTTCGCGCTCGCGGTGGCTGGAACCGACCTGTTTGTGGGAGGAGCATTTACGACGGCGGGAACAGTAACTGTTAATTATGTCGCCAGGTGGGATGGGAGCACATGGTCGGCGCTCGGGCTTGGGATGGACAGCTATGTCTACACTCTTGCTGTTCACAATACGGACTTGTACGCCGGTGGCTATTTCTCTCTCGCCGGAGGGATATCTGCGAAGAGCATTGCCAGGTGGAACGGCAGCAACTGGTCCTCACTTGGCGCCGGTGTAAAAGGAACTGTGAACGCGTTCGCATTTATCGGGACGGATCTCTTTGCGGGAGGCGTTTTTGATACAGCGGGGGGAGTCCGCACAACCGGCATCGCAAAATGGGATGGGAGCTCGTGGTCCGCCGTCGGTTCAGGGAATTCCGGTTGGCTCTATGCACTTGCGACGATTGGAAGCGACCTGTACGTGGGAGGAATATTTACTCCCGGTGGCACATCCGGCATTTACGGCCTCGCGAAGTGGGACGGAAGCAGCTGGTCCGCTCTGGGGGTAGGAGTGAGCGGCGGTTATGATCCGTACGTCACATGCCTCGTGGCGAATGGAACCGACCTGTACGTGGGGGGAACATTTACTATGGTCGGTGCATCGAGCGTCAATCACATTGCGAAATGGAACGGAAGCTGGTCGACCCTGGGGTCAGGGACAAACAATGTCATTCACGCACTTGCAGTCTCTGGAACTGATGTATTTGCAGGAGGATATTTCGGCGAAGCAAGCGGCGTGGTCGCGAGTAACATCGCCAAATGGGATGGCTCAAACTGGTCCAATCTCCAGGAGGGATTTGACGGTATGGGACTTGACGAGGTGGTTACCGCCATGGCACAAATCGGCAGCGATCTTTATGTTGCCGGGGGCTTTACTGTTGCCGGACCGACGACGATCAATAACATCGCGAAATGGGATGGTACAACCTGGTCCCCTCTTGGATCAGGAACGAACAGCGAAATCACCTCGCTCGCGGTGATTGGAACGACATTGTATGCAGGGGGGTATTTTGATAGTGCAGGGGGAGTGAAAGCGAACTATGTGGCAAGTTGGGATGGAAGCGGTTGGTCTGCTGTCGATTCCGGTGTGAATGGCGGGTTCGTTTCGGCGCTGGCAGTAATGGGTAACAATTTATACGTAGGAGGGTTTTTTGGCGGGGCAGGCGCGACAAATGCTTATAACATCGCCAAGTGGAACGGCTTCAACTGGTCAACGCTTGGAACGGGGCTGGATTACATCGTCGACTGTATAGTGGTGGACGGGTCGATGGTGTATGCAGCCGGACAGCTTGACTATGCCGGTGGGACACCGGTCAACAACATCGCAAAGTGGGACGGCTCAAGCTGGTCGCCTCTGGGCTCCGGGATTAGAGGTGGATTCCTTCCGGCCGTGTTTACGCTTGCTGCGAAGGGAGGAGTAATCTATGCGGGTGGGATATTTGACTCAGCCGGGAGTGTAAGAGTAAACGGCATTGCCCGATGGAACGGGAGCAGCTGGTCGGCGCTCGACTCCGGGATAACGGGAATACCGTATCCGGAGGTTGTCAACCTGGTATTCAGCGGCACGGATCTGTACGCCGGAGGATACTTTCCGCGGGTGGGAGGAGTGACCGCCAACAACATCGCAATGTGGGACGGCAGCCATTGGTCGGGCCTCGGCTCGGGAACTGATGGGGTGATCCTGACGATTCTGCCGGGAGGGCGCAATCTCTATGTGGGAGGATATTTTGGAGCCGCGGGTGGGAAGCTTGCTTCATGCTTTACAATCTGGAACCTGGGCGGGCATGCGCCAATCTGGCAATGGGCAAACGATGCTGGTGGCGTAGGAGATGATGCCGGCTCCGGCATCGCCAGGGACGACTCGGGGAATGCTTACGTGGCGGGGTACTTCAACAGTTCGCCGATGAGTATTGGCGCCACGATGCTCACCCCAAGCGGAGGGAACGACATCTTCGTGGCAAAGTTCGATGCCCAGGGCAATCTCAAATGGGCCAAGAGCGCCGGCGGTTCGGCAGACGATTATGCATACGGCATCGGAGTTGACCGGCTCGGAGATGTGTATGTAACGGGTTCTTTTTCGAGCAGCACGATGACGTTTGACACGGTTTCACTTTCCAAACCGGGTTCGGGAACCAATATTTTCCTCGCGAAGTACGATCGGGCAGGCCACGAAAAGTGGGCGAGGGCCGCCGGGGGATCAGGCTTTGACATCGGGCTGTCCGTTGCGGCCGATGGGATGGGTGATGCCTTCATTACAGGTTATTTCACAAGTTCCTCCATTCAGTTCGGTTCCACACCGGCCTTGAACCTGACCGGCGGCGCAATTGAACTATTCGTCGCCAAGTACGATTCACGGGGAAACGTAAGTTGGTCGAGGGGCGCAAATGGACCCGGAAGTGACCTCGGCATTAAGATTGCCGCCGATTCAAGCGGCAGGTCGTACTGTACCGGCAGCTTTAACGGCTCGACTCTCACCTTTGGCTCCAATCCCGCCTTGAATGGAAGCGGAAGCGATGATGTATTCATTGTGAAATTCGACACAGGCGGAAACGCGGTTTGGTCTCGAAGCGGTTCAGGGGGCGGCTCTGATGGCGGCAGTTGTGTCAAGCCGGACAGGTGGGGTAACGTCTATGTGGGCGGGGCGTTTGCGAGTGCATCACTCACTTTCGGCAGCACAACAATCGATAAGACCTACGCTGGCACGGACCTCGATGCCTTCGTTGTGAAGTTCTCATCTACGGGGAATGCCCTGTGGGCTACGGAATTGGGGGGATCGTCAACTGAATTTGCAACTGGGCTCGACGTCGACCAATTCGGGAATGCATACTTTGCCTGCTGGTCCAACAGCCACGGCTTCCAAATTGACAGGTACACCTTCCCCAGCGCGGGCGGAAAAGACACATACATAGCCAAGTATGACTCCTCCGGGAGACTGGTATGGGTAACATCGGTGGGCGGTCCGTCCAACGATTCGCCGGCGGATCTTGTGATCGATCAGAGCGGCAACAGCCTCGTGGCGGGAACCTTCGGCAGCCGCACGCTCGGATTCTATCCCGATACGATCAGCAACCATGGTGCGAACTACGATCTCTACGTAGCCAAGCTCGGCGCCAATCCCTTCGTACCTCCGTTTGAGGAAAAGTTTTCGCTCCAGAGGGGGTGGAACATCATATCGCTGCCTCTCGATGTCCCGAATGACTCGGTTCATGCCATCTTTCCCGGTTCAAATGGGACGGCCTTTTCCTACGGGCTGGCCGGTTACCAGGTGACGTCCACCATGAGCCCGGGAGTCGGCTATTGGCTGAAGATTCCTTCCTCAGCGCCGGTGACCGTCTCGGGTTCACCGATCTGGATCGATACTGTTAACGTATTGCAGGGCTGGAACATGATCGGGTCTATCAGCTCGAGCATTGCAACGAGCGCTATTACTTCAATCCCTCCGGGGATGGTCACATCGCACTTCTTCGGGTATAATGCAGGCTACTATTCTTCGACAAGGATCGAGCCTGGAAGCGGCTACTGGGTCAAAGTGAATCAGAACGGGAAGCTGATTCTCTCATCGGTGGGGATGGCCGCGCCGGGAACGAACGCGATTAAGATCCGCCCCACTTCCGAGATGCCCCCTCCTCCACCTGTGGATCAGAGCTCCGGGCGTATTCCCCGGACTCCAATCCATTTTGCCCTCGAACCGAACTATCCTAATCCGTTCAATCCTTCGACCGTGATCCGATACGAGCTGCCCGAGGAGGTGAGGGTGGTCCTGAGGGTCTACAACTCGTTGGGGCAGCAGATTGTCACTCTAGTCGACCAGGTGGAGACCAGCGGTTACAAAACCGCGATCTTCGATGCGCGCAACCTCCCGAGCGGCGTCTACTTCTACCGCCTCCAGGCAGGCAAATTCGTGGACGTGAAGAAGATGCTGTTGATGAAGTAAGCCGGCCCCTCGTTGTGATTCTCGCCTAATTCTGTTAGATTCTACACAAGCCCGGATGGCGGAATTGGCAGACGCGCTAGATTCAGAGTCTAGTGCCGGCAACGGCGTACAGGTTCAAGTCCTGCTCCGGGCACACCCGTCAAAGAAATGCTGGCGGTTTTGACTCCGCAGCAGCCGAACCTTTAAAGCGGGCTCCCCATCAATCTCGTGAGCACGAGGCTCACATCGGGGACGTATGTGATGAGTAGGAGCACGGCAAGAAGCAGGAGCAGGAACGGGAATACCGCACGATAGATTTTGGGCAGCGGTTTCTTGAATGTCGAGCTCGCGAGAAAAAGGTTCAATGCGAGGGGAGGGATCATGTAGCCGATTTCAAGATTCATCAGGAACATGATGCCCAAATGGATCGGATTCACATCATATTTCATGGCGATCGGGATAATGATGGGAACGATGATGATGATCGCCGAAAAGACTTCAAACATATTTATCCCCAATAAGATCGCGTTGAGAATCAGCAGAAAAACGATCTTATTGTCGACGTATTGGCTGATCAGGTTAAAGAGCGCATTCGGGATCTCCTGATCGATGAGATAGTTCGTCAGGCCCAGGGCCGCCCCCAGCATAATCAGTATAGCGCCGACGAGCATCATGCTCTCGCGAACGATGCGCCCGATGTCACCGAACAGCTTCAGGTCGCGGCGAATGAATACTTCCACAATGAGCGCATAGAACGCCGTCACTGCCGCGGCTTCTGCGGCGGTGAAAACCCCTCCGTAGATTCCACCGATCACAAGAATCGGCAACGGTAATAACGGAATCCGCTCAACCTTCGAGTGAATTCCGACGCGGATGCTGTAAGCGCTGAGGACTACCACGAGCAGTATACCCGGCAATAACCCCGCAAGGAAGAGCGTGTCAAGACTGACCTTCGCCACAAGCGCATAGAGTATGATCGGCAGCGAGGGGGGAAAGAGCAGGCCAAGGCTGCCCGAAGTGGTCATGAGACCGAGAGAGAAATTTTCGGGATACCCCTGTCTGAGAAGCGATGGATAGAGCAACCCGCCTAAGGCGATAATCGTGACGCCCGAAGCGCCCGTGAAAGCGGTAAAGACCGCTGTTGTACAAATCGCCACGACGGCCATTCCCCCGGGCAGCCATCCAAAGATTGCCTGAACGAGATTCATCAACCGTTGGGGGGCTTTACTCTCCGCCAGAACTTGGCCGGCGAAGGTGAAGAGTGGAATCGCAATCAGAGCGGGGAAATCGGCCAATCGGTTCAGCTCGATGATCAGCGCGGCGGTATCGATGCCCGCGGCATGAAAGGCGAGAAGTCCGATCGCAGCGACAATGGCAAAAAGCGGAGTGCCGGCGAGTGAGAGAATGAGAAGAAGAATTCCCGCGAGGATGAGTTCGGGCATCTATCGGGTCTCCATGTCCTGTCCCGGAGGGCCGCTTTGGAAAATCTCGATCAAGTTGAAGGCCATCCGCAGCACGAAGCGAATCATCATGAGGAAGAAACCGGCGGGAATGATCAACTCGACGATGAAAATCGGAATGTCCAGAAACGTCCTTGTCTCCGGATCGAGGCCGAGGAATGTCACGCTCGCTTGACCAAGGAAGAAGCAGATCACCGCTGCGAATAAATTCGAAAAGCTCTGGAACCATGTCTCGTGCCGCTTCTTCAGGAAACGAGTCAGTACGTCGATATGAAAATGCTTGTTCTCCCCCGTTGCGATCACTGCGCCGAGAAAACCCACCCAGATGACGAGCGTGCGGGTGGCGGTGTCTCCCCAGAGGATGCTATTATTGAAAAAGTATCGGAGGAATACCTGGATGAAGGCCAGGCTCATCATCACACCAAAGAGGGTGACCAGAGCCATATTCACGATTCGCGTTAAGGCACTATCGACAGCCCGAATAATCTTTATCATAAGCGCTTAATCGCGCGATGCCTGTCTTGAAACCCGGGTGATCTCCACTCTTGCTGTGGGAACCATAAACTTGTTTTTTGAGACCCGATCTGTTACCATTCCCTGTGCCATGCTGAAAAAACTGGAACGAGACCCAATAATCTGAGCGCCCAATGAATGAGACAAAGGATCATCCAAAGATCGCCAATCCGCCCCTCTTGGTTCTCAGCACACTAGTCATCGGTTGGCTGCTCAACCTGGTTATTCCTTTGCCAATCATGCCCCAGGATGCGGCACGGATCGTCGGTGTCGCGGTATTTCTTTCAGGATTCTTGATCGGGATACCAGCCTTCATTCAGATGCGAAGATTCCACACGAGCCCAAATCCGTACAAGCCGACGACAGCCCTTGTCGAAGGAGGGCCATTCAACTTTACCCGCAACCCGATCTACCTTTCATTTTTCGTGCATTACACCGGCATTGCTATTTATGCCAACACGGCATGGTGTTTATTTCTATTGCCGGTGCTCATCGAGCTCATCACCGAATTGGCGGTCATCCCTGAAGAGAATTATCTGGAGCAAAAATTTGGTGCGGCATACTCGGAATACAAAAAACGTGTAAGAATGTGGATCTAGAATTCCTCTGCATTCATAGCACCTGCGGCCACGTGTATTCCCTCTCTCGCTCCTGAATTTTCGCTCTCTGTTTATGGCGTGGAATGTACAGATATTCCCTAGAAGTTCAAAAGGTCTGGATATGATCAGAAATCTTCTGACCAGTAATCTTCCGTCAACGGTTCTTCTTCTGATTTGCCTGCTCTTCATTCCTGGCTGCGGAGGCAAGAAAGAGGTTCCACGGCAGACGCCTCCACCCCAAACTGCGGTGGATACCCGGGAACCCGGAACTATCACATGCGAAGCAATCCTGGAGGGGCCGGCTCCGAAGATGAATGCAGTCATGATGAATGCCGACCGGAAATGCGCTGGAATGCATACCGAACCGGTCTATTTTCAGACCGTCATCGCCAATGGAAAGGGAATGTTGCAGAATGCGTTCGTGTACGTTAAAGAGGGGTTGGGCTCACGCACATTCCCGGTTCCCTCCCAGCCCGTCGAGATCAATCAAAAGGGATGCATGTACGAGCCTCACATCCTCGGTATTCAGGTGAATCAAACTCTCCTCATCTTGAACAGCGACCCCGTCTTGCACAATATCCATGCGCTCCCAAAATTGAACGAGCAGTTCAACGTCGCCCAGCCGAGAATCGGCACGAAAACGGAAAAGATGTTCACAAACCCGGAGATCATGGTCCGGGTGAAATGCGACGTACATTCTTGGATGGGGTGCTACATCGGCGTGCTGGATCATCCCTTTTATGCGGTTACCGATTCTACCGGCTCATGCGAACTGAAGCGAGTTCCTCCGGGGGATTACACGATTTCAGTTTGGCACGAGAAATACGGACCGCTGGAGCAGCGGGTCTCGCTGGCCGCAGGCGAGAAAAAGAAAATTCAATTTCGGTTCCAGAGTGGGACTTAACAGGCCCCGCATCATCGGGCCCGCCGGGTCCCGTCTGGAAAACCCTTCGAAGCGAACTCCACGAAATAGAATTAATTCGACAGAGATGCAAATCCGGTTCACCGCACGATTACAAACTCCCCTTCGAGACGGCTCTCTTCCGATGACCCCCCGATCATGACGCGCGTGGCTCCCGGCTCGACGGTTAGCTGCATGTCCCGGTTATAAAACGCGAGATCCTTTCTCGAGAATCGGAACGCGATCGATTTCTTCTCCCCCGGCTGAAGCGTCACCCGTTGAAATGCCTTGAGTTCTTTCATCGGCCGGATGACACTTCGCACAAGATCGTGAAAGTAGCATTGAGCTACCTCGTCGCCTGCGCGGCTGCCGGAATTCTGCAAGTCGAAGCTCACGGTAACGGTGTCCGTACCCGAGCTCTGCCTGGGGCTGATCTGCAGGTTTGTATAACTGAACGTTGTGTAGCTGAGTCCGTATCCGAACGCAAAGAGAGGTTTCCCGCTCATGGATACGTAATCGTACCCACGGCCGGACGGCTTCGTACTATAATAGAGCGGCGCCTGCCCGACGGATTGCGGAAATGTTATCGGAAGCCTGCCGGCAGGATTGTAGTCTCCGAACAGCGCATCGGCGATTGCATTGCCCCCCTCTTCGCCGCCATACCATCCGTCAACGATTGCAGAGACATCGTCGATCCAATTATTCATCGTCACG
>VBOC01000015.1:23939-27672 GCA_005877655.1 Ignavibacteria bacterium | reverse complement strand
TTTCGAGATCTTCAGGCTGTGTCCGAGCGAGCGGAATTGATCGGTTGCCCAGCTCAGCGTCGACGTGCTCGGCTGATTCCCCTTCGTCCAGTATGAAGGAAGGGACCCTTCGAAGCCGCCAATCGTATTGAGGCTGACAGGCTGAGCGAATGTGCCCGAGACCGTCAACCCGATAAAAAGCAAACTCCCGAAAAACATCGTATGCCACTTCATTGTAACTCTCCTCTCTTGAGTTAGGATGGGATGAACGTGTTGATTAATCATTCGAATATGCATGCCGGAAAATGAGTGTTTCACGCTCCGTGGTTTTTTTCCCTGCCTTCCGCGATCGCCGGGCCGCGGGGACGGCGGGTCAAAGAAATCGGCGTTTTGCGCTTCGAAGGGCTCGGGACGCGGGAAGCCGAGGAGGCCCGAACGATCAGCTCAACCGGCAGATGGACCGTAAAAACATGTTGAGTTTTTTCCCTGATCATCTCGACGATCCTCCGGATTGCAATTTTCCCCATTTCCTCCGTGAAAACCTTCACGGTCGAGAGCGGGGGCTCAACGTGCGAACTCAGCCCGATGTCGTCGAAGCCGACGATTGCCATGTCCCCGGGAATTCTGATCCCCGTCGCCTTGAGGTAGTTCATGCAGCCGATCGCCATCGCGTCGTTGGCGGCGAAGAGCGCCGTGGGTTTTCCGCCCCGATTGAGGAGTCGCTCGATTGCATTATATCCGTTGTGAATACGGGTGTCTTCCTCATCGGTGATGACCAGGGAGGGATCAATCGGCATCCCGTACCGCGTCAGGGTTTCCTTGTAGCCCGCAAACCGTTCGGCAATGCTCGGATGGTCCGGATCTCCTCCGATGAACGCAATCTTCGAGTGTCCGGTCTCGATGAGGTGGGTTGTGGCAACCCGCGCGCCTTTATAATTGTCGATCAGAACCGATGAATATCTCTTGCCCGGTAAGGCGTAATCGACGAGCACGATCGGGAGGCCCAGCTTACCGATGTACTCGATGAGTTTGTGATTGATTTTCCCCGCCACAATGACCCCGTCGACATTCTTCTCGTGGAGGAAGCGCGGGATCGATTCATTCTTCCTCAAGCGCGTCGGGACGGTCGTGAGAAGAATGTAGTAATTGTGATTGCGGGCTTCGACTTCGCTGCCGAGAAAGATCCTCGTGTAAAAAGGCTCCACCGCGCTGAAGTGTTCATCGGCTAGAAGAAAACCGATGTTCCCGCTTGCCTTGGAGGCAAGGCCGCGCGCGCTCCGGACGGGGTGATAGCCGAGAGTACGGATGGCCTGTTTCACTCTGCGGCGTGTTTCTTCGCTGACGTGAGCCTTATTATTGAGTACGAGAGAGATCGTGGAAATGGAGAGAGATGTCGCTCGCGCGACGTCTTGAATGGTGGGGCGGGGCTTCACGTCTCACATATCTCGAAACGTTTTGATAGGTAAATCGCGGATCATGCCTCACAAAGGAAAAGAAACGACGGTTCTTCGTAGCACGAGGCGATTTCGGGCCTGAAGCGTCGAAGCACTTCGATAATAGCCAATTTCGCGGCCGATGTCAAGTCGGTTGAAAATGACCGTTCGAAACGCTACATTTGCATTACCACCATTATCTTAGCACTAACCACTCAGGGCACGGCATCGTAATGACATCCCTGAATACGAGATTTTCTGCTCTGTGACGCTCCCCTGCCCGCAGCTCGTTTCAGCCCGTGATTGACGGTATGACTCCCGCAGCCGCCTACATATCGATCGGCACCTACGCCCTCATCAGTCTCGCCGCTACGCTCCTTAATACGGCCCATGCGGTGTTTGTTCTGCTGAAAAACCCCGGGAGCGCGGTTAACCGTCTGTGGTCGCTTGCGATCTTCTCTCTGGTGGTGTGGGGCTGCGGCGAAGTGATTATGCGCTCCACCGACGACATTGAGGTCGCCGCCATGGTAAACCGGGTCTGCGGAATCGGATTCCGGCTGCTTCCGGCGTTCTTTCTGCACTTCACGCTTGCCTTTACGGAAAAGCCCCAGTTCCGCAAACGATGGTGGATGATGGTGATCGTCTACTGTCCCGCGCTCGTCTTTTCCTTTCTGCAATCCGAGGGGTATATCACAAAGGTCACGCATCTGCCCTGGGGGTATGCCTCCACCCCCGGGGAAGGCTTCCTCTATTATATTCTCTGGCTCGAATCCTATTTTCTCTGGGGACTCTATCTCTGTTACCAGAAGTTCGTTGCGGGGAGATTCAGGAGGGAACGGAAACAGGCCCTTTTCATACTTCTGGGTGTAGTTATTCCCCTGCTCCCGAGTTCGATCATCGACGCAGTCCTGCCCCTGCTCGGAATACAGTTCGTTCGGGTCTCCGTCGTCTCATCGACGATCACGGTTGCCTTCGTCACCTACGCGATCGATCAATTTCAACTGATGTCCCTGACCCCGGAGACGAGCGCAAAGACGGTTCTCGATGTGATGGGAGGGCTCCTTGCCGTCACCGACCCTTCGGGACGGATCGTATTCACCAACCAGTCGTTCAAAGAGATGCTCGGTGTGGGAGAGGAACGGATTGACCGGCTCCGCTTCCTCGAATTTCTGGAAGATGGGAAAGAGCTCCTTCTCGGTGCGTACGAGAACGCTTCGGCGGGGACACGCTCGATTCTCTCGGAGGTTAAGCTGCGCAAACGGAACGGACGCACGTTTCCGGGCTTACTCTCGGTTTCCCCGATCGCAAGCGACGGCGAGACCGTCGGGTTCGTTCACCTTGCGCGGGATATCACGGAGCTGAAACGGGTGGACCAGGCCATCAGGGAGAGCGAAGAGCGTCATCGCACGGTCGTCGAAACGGTTTCCGATGCGATCATCATGATCGACGAGAACAGCAAGATCCTTTCGATCAACAGCGCCGCCGAAGAGATTTTCGGCTACCCTGTGGGCGAGATGGAGGGCCAGCAGCTTACGAAATTGATGCCCGAATACCTGCGGCATGTGCACGAAGCCGCGCTGAAGCGGTACCTCGACACCGGCAAGAAGCATCGCGCATGGGACGGGATCGAACTTCCGGGTCTTCATAGAAGCGGCAAGGAGATTCCGCTTGAAATTTCGTTCGGAGAATTCATCAAGGACGGGAAGCACGTGTTCACCGGCATCGTTCGGGACATCACCGAGCGAAAACGGGTCCAGGATGCGCTCCACCAGTCGGAAAAGCGATTCCGTTCGGTCTGGGAGAATGCGACGGACGGAATGCGGCTTACGGACGAGAACGGGACGATGATCGCGGTGAATGCGGGATTCTGCAAACTGGTTGAGATGAAGCAGGAGGATCTCGTCGGCAGGCCGATCACCGCCACCTATTCGGGCAGCGTGAAGCCCGACGAGATGCTGGAGAAGTACCGCCGCCGGTTTGAACAACGGGAAATTGAAACCGACATCGAGCGGATCCTGACGCTGCGGTCGGGAAAAACCCTCTATCTGGAAGTCACAAATTCCTTCGTCGAGCTGGAGCATGGGAAAGCGTTGCTGCTCGGGGTCTTTCGCGATGTGACGGAGCGCCGGCTGGCGGAACAAAAAATCCAGATGCTGGCGCACACGATCACCAGCATGCAGGAGTGTGTATCGATCACCGACATGGAGAACAATATTATTTCCGTGAATCCCGCATTTCTCAGAACGTACGGCTATGAAGCCTCGGAAATTATCGGCAAGAACATCACGGTGCTCCGGTCACCGAACAATCCCGCCGGGCTC
>VBOC01000015.1:18673-23844 GCA_005877655.1 Ignavibacteria bacterium | reverse complement strand
GTGAAGGACACTGCGGGGATCCCGGTGGCATTTGTCGGAATTGCCCGCGATATCACCGAACAGAAGAATCTCCGGCGGGCGCTGGAGGAAACGGCGCGCCAGCGGAATGAAGACCTCCAGCGCTTCGCAGTCTCGGTGCAACGCGTACAGGAAGAGGAGCGCCGCCGGATCGCGCGGGAGCTGCACGACGACCTGGGCCAGCAATTGAGCGGGATGAAGTTCAATATCGAGGTATTTGAAGACAGCATTCCCGAGACAGATAAGCAGACGCGGAGTAAACTCGAAAAGTTCATGTGGCAGATCGATTCGATGATCACCGAAATCCGGCGCATCTCGGCGAACCTGCACCCCGCAGTGCTGGATGATTTTGGACTGGTCATCGCTCTTCAGATTCTCTGCGAGGAATTCCAGCGAATGCAATTGATCAAAATCAACTTTGAACCACCCCCGCAGACCGCGGCCCGCCATGATCCCCATGTCGAGATTGCGCTCTATCGGGTGGTGCAGGAGGCGCTTTCGAACATCGCCAAGCATGCCGGCGCGTCGGCTGCTACAGTGCGGCTCGGGCAGAAGGACGGCACGGTGTCTCTCGTGATCGAGGACGATGGAAAAGGATTCGATCTCGAAACAGTCCACGCGCGGAAGGATGTCGATCGGGGGCTCGGTTTGATCAGCATGCGCGAACGCTCCGAGGATCTGGGAGGAAAATTCCGGATCGAGAGCGGACCGACGAAGGGCACGAAGATCATTGTCGAGTTTCCGGTGCGACAATGAAGAAAATCAGGATTCTGATCGCCGACGATCACAGCGTCGTTCGCAGCGGCCTTCGGCTACTGCTCAAGACCTCGGCTGACTTCTCCGTTGTGGGGGAAGCCTCGAGCGGAGATGAGGCGATCGAACAGGTCAAAAAATACAAGCCCGACATTGCGATTCTGGACATCTCGATGCCGGGGATGAACGGAATCGAGGCGACCCGGCTCATCAGACAAGACAGCGGCGGCACCAAAGTGCTCATCCTCACGATCCATGAGAGCGAGGACTATGTCTTTCAAATGGTGAGAGCCGGGGCAAGTGGATATTTGTTAAAAAACGCCGGCAAGGAGGAATTATTCAACGCCGTCAAAGCCATCGTTGCAGGGGAGCGCTTTTTTAGTCCGGGCATCTCGAAGCTGATGGTCGAGGAATTTATCCGGCGCGCCAACAAGACTGCTCCGAAGCCCCCTCCTCCAAACACAGAGGCGCTTACAAAACGGGAAATCGAAGTCCTGAAAATGATCGCGGGGGGTTTGTCGAACCAGCAAATCGCCGATAAACTTTTCATCAGCGACCGCACCGTCGACACGCATCGCACCAACCTCATGGAGAAACTCAAGATTCACGAAACCGCCGGTCTCGTCAAATACGCTATTGAAAAAGGTTTTGTCTCCATCGAGACAAAATTCTAGTGTTGCCGGACTCCATCCGCTTTAATCCCAAAACCGCTTCCTGACCTGGCTCCCGGCCCGGACTCGATCGCAAAAAAGGCGGGCTTTTTTTTCCTCCCGATTTTGACCTACCTAGTGTAATCACCGTAGTCGACTACGGTAAATACCCTATTTTTAAAAATACGTCTTTTCCCTGATTGATAATCGTAGGCGCTTTCTTTACCCTGTATTCCGGAAGGAAGCTGAATAATGCCGTCGTTGAGAATATTGATTGCCGACGACCATGAGGGGTTCAGGGATGAGGTCACGCACTATCTCCGGAAACAAAAAGGAATCGAGCTCATCGGGCGCGCGAGCAACGGGATGGAGGCGGTTTCCCAGGCACACCTTCTCCACCCGGATCTGATCCTCATGGATATCAGCATGCCCGTCATGAGCGGGCTTGAAGCCGCCAGGCAAATCAAGGAGTACTCCTCCGGAATCAAGATTGTCTTTGTCACGATCCACGAGGAAGGCACGTATCAGTCGCTCGCGAAAGTCCTCGGAGTGGACGGCTTCATCTGTAAGACGAACCTCAAACGCGAGCTGCCGGCGTTGCTCGAGAGGTTCACCGCGAGCCATCCCGAGCAATGGGAAGTCTGATCTGCCGGTCTGAATCCTTGGCCAAGTTTGGATCCATTTCTAAACATCCAGCTTCTTCCGAACATCCGTCCTCAGAGGAGTAGAGCCATGAAGCACATCTTCCGTTTGCCGGCAAGAGTTATCGCGGCAGGCGGCCACCTTTCAGTCAGACGGATGGTTCTTGGAAGGCAGTTTTGTGCTAAAAAATTCACAGTCGATCCTTGTACGGAATAATCTAACAGGAGGGACGCCATGAAATCCTTGCACGGAATTCTCCCGATCGTCGTTCTCCTACTGCTACCGGCCGCGACGTATTCTGCAACACCCTCGTCCGGAACTGTGAGCCGTCCGGGAAGTCTCACTTTCACGTGGAGCGGAGGACCGTTCACGGGCGTGTCGTCGAGCCCGCTGGGAGCCAATTGCAGCAATTCAACGTGTGACAATTTCAGCCTTACGGTCGGCACCGTCAATGCGGGCGATGTCGTCACGATCGGGATACGGTGGGATACGCTCGTCGGCGCATCAGCCAACGACTTCGATCTGCACATTTACAATTCCGGCGGCACGGAGGTGGGCACTTCCGCAAACGGCGCACCGGGGAATTCCGAGGAGGCGACCATACCCGCGACCCCCGGCGTCTATACAGTAACGGTTCTTGTCTACTCCGTGGTCAACACATCCTACTATGCAAGAGCGACGCTCGCGGCCGGCCCCACTCCCCGGACGCCGACCTATGCCGCAGGGAGTTTCACATTCAGTCCCAATATCACAGTGTCAGCGCCGGTGACGGTCACCGATGGCGAACCGAGCATACGGGTTGATAAGAGGGGAAATGTCTACACGGCCGGGATCCGGGGGGTCCCAGCCGGCGTCGATTTGTGGAAAACAAATATCTATACGGACCCATGCGCGGCACACTGGACCTCACTCGGTTCACCGGACGCGTTCCGGACTCCGACAGGCCAGCAACCGGGGCCCGCTGACGGCGGAGGAGATGTTGATCTGGCTGTCGGTTTTCCGAGCGATGCGAGTCTTCCAAGATTATACCTCAGCAGTCTATCCGCGGCAAATGTCGCCTTCGCCAATTCCACGGACGGGGGCCAGAACTTCTTTCTGAATCCTGCAGTGGCCGACTTCCCTGCGGATGACCGTCAGTGGGACGAAGCATATGGAAAAAACACCGTGTACCTCCTCTATCGCGCGCCGATTCCGGCGACGGGTCTCTTCGTGGAGAAGTCTACAGACGGGGGTACGACATTCGGCCCGGCTTCGGTGGTGAGTGCCTCCGGAACGACTCCCGGCTACATCGCCGTCGATCAGAACGACGGCACCGTCTACGCTTGTCACGCGAGCTCCAGCCAGTTGTTCGTCGCGTCCTCGAAGAACGCAATTCAGTGGAGCAACACCCTTGTCGCAAACACGAGTTCACGCCATCTCTTCCCGGTCGTGAAAGTTGATCGTGCGGGAAACGTCTATGCGCTCTGGTCGGACGGCGTGAACATCAATCTCTCGACCTCCACCGATCAGGCAAAAACATGGAGTACGCCAGTCCAGGTCAACAACCCGGCAGATACGTTCACAAAGACGAATATCTTCCCGTGGATGGATGCGGGAGATGCGGGTCGGGTGGATATTGTCTGGTATGCGACGGATTCGATCAAGACATCCTCGGAAGTCCTGGATAATAACGACTGGCACGTGTACTTCTCTCAAACGCTCAATGCTCTGGCCACAAACATTTCTTTCAGCCAGAGACGCGTGAGCGATCATATCATCCACCACGGCAACATCAGTCAGGGGGGATTGACCGGAACGGCGAACCGCAACCTCCTTGATTACTTCCAGGTCGCGATCGATCCGCAGGGTGCTGCTGTGATTTCGTATGCCGACGACCACAAAGATTTCTTCGGGAACGTGTACACTGCGCGTCAGACAAGCGGCAGCAGCGTATTAGCGGCCGCGCCGACCGTTCCGACAGTGTCGGGGTGTACTCCTCCGCCCTTCCACACCGATCCGGAGGTAGTGGACTTTGCTCCCGATGCACAGGTAAGCGTCGTGAACGTGCCTGCGGACGCGATGGACATTATCGACATCGATTACGGTGACGAAACGATCGGCGGGAATTTGTACCTCCTTGCGAAGATAAGAGTGATCGATCTCACTACCGGGCTCCCTCCGGACGCGCACTGGCGCTGCTACCTGGCTTTCAGCCACGACATCGCCGACAAGGGGAAGGAATATTACATGGAACTCAACAACGACGGCGGAATCCAGTCGTTTAAGTATGGCACGGTCGTGAGGACCGTAAGCGGGGGGTACACGGAGACGCAAGTGGGAAATCTGGACGGCTCAAGCGTTTCGCTGACCAAGCCGGGGATCATCAGACTCCGCATCCTCGCGAGCAAACTTACCAAGCCTGGTGGATCACCTCCGGCCGTCGGTGACACCGTTCTCGGAACCAAAGGGCGAACATTACTCGCGGCGGAACAGCATTTATTATCGGAGGTGGAACAGGCGGTGGGGGCGGTGGTATCTTAATCGAATGTGATGACCCTGCCATCAGTATGAAAGGCGGATGGCATGATGTGAAGGATGATCGAGCATCGAACGGCCATTACTGCCGGAACGTTGGTGCAAACAAGGGAAACGGGGGAGCTTTTATGGAATTTCAATTCCATGGAACAGGCGTTGAAATGGACATCGCCCGCGGTCCCCGGGGCGGCAATGCGGAAGTGTTCATCGATGGCGTGTCGCGGGGGAAAGTGGAATTCTTCCGGCCGGCGTCCGATCCGTCGAAGCCCGACAACTCCGGACAGGTCGATCTGACGTTCGGCATCAAACAAACATATACGACAACCCAGGGCTCGCATACATTCCGCCTGAACGTGCTGAACGACAACCCTGACCCCAAGCGCAATATGGTGTACGTCGATGATTTTGTCATCGAAGGGGGCGATGTCGGAGGAACGGGCAACCCAACGGAGACCTCCACGCTTAATTCCGGTGCCGTCGGCGCGCTTGGTCTGGCATCGCAAACCATCGCATCGACGACCGGCACACAACTCCTCACGGCTGTCCTGGGGGCGCCGGACGGTAGCAGCGAAGATTTGGTTCTCATAGACCCCG
>VBOC01000015.1:0-18647 GCA_005877655.1 Ignavibacteria bacterium | reverse complement strand
ATCAGGTGGAAGTCGTCCAGGCTGCACCGGCGAAGACGGGAGTCTATACGGTACAGGTGCTGAACAAGACCTTCAGCGCCGATCCCTATTCACTCTATCTTATTCGGGCACAAACAGTCGCAACTCCGGGCAACGGACTGGATCCGCGATCTTCCGAATCGCGCCCCCGATCGTTCGCGCTCTATCAGAACTATCCGAATCCGTTCAATCCCGTCACCTACATCAGATACTCACTGCCCGAGGCGGGATTCGTAAAGTTAACGGTGCGCAATCTCCTCGGTCAGGAAGTCGCGAAGCTCGTGAGCGCTGATCAACAGGCCGGGGATTACTCGGTCACCTTCGATGGCTCCCGACTGTCGAGCGGGGTGTATTATTACAGAGTGCGGAGCGGATTATACGGCGACATCAAACGGATGCTCCTGCTGAAATGATTGTGACACGATCTCAATGCCAGAATGCCGGGCCGTAACAATGCTTTGTCCGATTCAATCCGGGGTCGTGCGCGGGCTGCGAACAATAAAACCCGAGACACAATTCATCGGGGAACATCATAACACTATCGTTACCGAGGGAGAGAAGCCATGAAATTCAGGTTGATTCAGATTGCAGTACTGGTTTTGCTGGCGGCGTACACGGGCACCGGCCAAAAAATCAACGACGGGGCGGCCTACGGCGGGATGTCGCTTGTCCGCGAGCCGGCCGACGTGACAGGCCAGTATTTCGTGGTCTTCAATTCTCCTCCGGGGAGCGCCGAGCGTGATATGGTTACAGGTCGCGGCGCAACCATACTCTACGAGTACACCATCATTCCGGCTTTCGCGGCCCGAATTCCGAACGCCGCTGCGCTCGATGCCATAAGGCATGATCCGCTCGTCAATTATGTAGAGCCGGTCCAGGTCTACTATGCCCTCGGGACCGAGCTGGATCCGGAAATCACCGATCCTGCAAACGATCAATCCATAGCCGGCAACGCCACGCAGGATGTTCTAGCGGCCTGGGTCGACCAGCCGGATAATAACCATCTGCGCTTCTCGATCAAGGTGAGGGATCTCTCCGCCGTGGATCCGGCGACAGGAGCCGGACTGCCGACCAATGGGGCATGGAAGCTTGCCTTTACACTTCAGAACGGAGGCCGAACCACTCCGGATCAATATTTTGTGCAGATGAGGAAGCCGGAAACGGGGCCTCCGGTATTCGCCTGGGGATTTGTGGACGCGAACGGAATCAACAGCGAACAAACCGCTGTCGATAACGGAAGCATTCTTCCGGCACAGGGGATCATCTCCTTTGTGATGACGAACAGCAGCTTTGCCGGTGCGCCCAATCTGAATGGAAATCCGCAATCCGGAGATGTGCTCACCATCCCGTTCGCGCAGGCAACCCAGCTTATCGGCGCCTCCGGGACTGGTTTACTGGCATCGATCGATCGGGCTCCCAATACGGGCGGCGGACGGAATTTTACGCTGCTAACGATTGTCCCGCCCTTCGGCGTCTCGCCGGCGAGCCTCGACTTCGGCACGCTATCGGTGGGCCAGCAGAAAACGGATACTCTGACCGTCACGAACAACGGCTCGGCCCTGCTCGCCATCAGTTCGGTAAACTCGAATAATCCCGTCTTTACGGTGACTCCCACCAGCGGAAGCCTCAACGCGTCCGCCAAGATGAACTTTTTTGTCACGTTTAGCGCGACCATTGCGGGCACGCAATTGGGCAACATCACCTTCATGCACAGCGCCGCAGGTTCCCCAACGAGTGTCCCGCTCAAAGCCGCAGCGCCTTCCGCCGCGCAGGCCGAAGTTCATCCCTGGGGCATCGACACGGTCAGGGCGCCGCAGTCCTGGGGCACGACCAAAGGGAAATCGATCAAGGTCGGGATTCTGGATACAGGAATCGACACGCTGCATTACGAGCTGGTCCATCGGTACAAAGGAGGCTACAATTTCGTCGCGAAAAACAACCAGCCGTGGGACGGGCATGGACACGGAACCCATGTGGCGGGAACCATCGGGGCGGAAATCAACAACGTCGGGGTGGTCGGCGTCGCGCCCGAAGTCGACATCTATGCGCTGAAAGTATTGAGCGATCAGGGATCCGGGACAAGCGCGAACATTCTGGCGGCGATCGACTGGTGCGTACAAAACCATATCAATATTGCCAGCATGAGTCTCGGTGGCGGGTTGGGTATTACCGCCCCGACCGGGCAGGCGGCCCGGGTTCCGATCTACAGCCCGACTGAGGAGCTGGCATACCGGAATGCGTATAATGCCGGCTTGCTCATTATAGTGGCGGCCGGGAACGACGGCGAGCCCGTTGTCATGTATCCGGCCGCTTATCAGGCAAACATGGCCGTGGGTGCCGTGGATCAGACTCTGGCTCTCGCAAGTTTTTCAAATTATGGAGCCGATCTTGAGATTGTCGCCCCGGGCGTGAATGTGCTATCGACCGTACCGAGGGGAACCGGAAGGGACGACCGGGTGGTCCGGGGATCGACCACCTACGAAGCGAACGAGCTCGCGTTTTCGGCGGTGACGGGTTCGGCGGGGATCAGCCGGCAGGCGATTTACTGCCAGAAGGGATTGTCGGCGAGCGACTTTCCCGCGCAGGTTGCGGGAAATATAGCACTGATTCAGCGGGGCGACAGCACGTTTGCTAGCAAGGTCGGTAAGGCACAGAACGCAGGCGCGGTGGCTGTCATCATCTATAATAATGTGGCCGGAAATTTTAATGGGACGCTCGGCACCGCCCGGGACAATGTAAACAACAGGGACTGGGTGGCCGGCGTGTCGCTTTCGATGGCGGACGGTCAGGCTCTTGTTGCTCTGGGGACTCCGACCGTCGCCGTGGTGAACGCGGTGGGCGATTTCAATAGATTCAGTGGAACCTCGATGGCCACCCCGCATGTCAGCGGTTGTGCCGCGCTCACCTGGGCCGCGAACCCGGCGCTCTCGAACCAGCAGGTTCGCGACATCCTGAAGCAGACCGCCCGCGACCTCGGCGTGCCCGGGACGGACCCGCAGTACGGGGCAGGGCTTGTGGATGCCGCAGCCGCGGTCAGGGCTGCGCAGGCGACGGCCCCCGCTGCAAAAGGAGGAACACTCACTTCGACCACGCCAACCGTTACCTGGCAGGGAGGCCCCTATACTGCTGTTACTCCAGACCCATCAGTCTGCAGTTCATTGTCGTGCGACCATTACTCGCTGACCGTCAGCATTCCGCCGGCGTATTATACGACTCATCCCGATTATTCGGTCCGTGTGTATATATCCTGGAAGGACACGGTGGATGATTTCGATCTGTATGTGAACAATGTCAGCGGTACTGCCGTAAATTCCTCGACTCAGGGTTCGACGGTGTTCGAGGACGTCGATCTTGGACAGCTCACATCGGGAACCTACGATGTTCAGGTTGTCGCATTTACGACAGTCAATGAATCCTATTCCGGCAGCGTCACACTCGGGCCTCCGCCGGCGGACGGAGCTCGCCGGGCACGATACAGCACCGGAACATTTACCTTCACGCAGCCAAAAGTCCTTTCCGGTCCCGACGGATTAATCTTCGGGGTCCAGGACCTTGAGCCCCGGGCTGCGTACGACTCGCTCGGCAACATTTACGTCGCCGCGATCCAAGGCACGCCGGGCGGCACGGATGTGTGGAAGTCGCAGGACGGAGGGAACAGCTTTACCTATCTCGGTCAGCCCGACGGTGGACAGGCGGGTTCGGCGACGGCCGGCAGAACTCCGGGCGTCGGAGGCGGCGACGAGGACATCGCGGTGGGATCCACGGGGCGAGTCTATGTGGCTTCGCTCTTCGGAATCCAGCAACCGATGACTATCACGATGTGCAGTTCCACGAATGGAGGGACGCTCTGGGCTTCCAACCCCATGTCGCAGAATGTTCCGCTGGATGACCGGCAGTGGATCGCCTCGGACGGCGACAAGCAGGTTTACCTTACGGACGGCGGCCTGACGTTTCCGCAAATCACGGAAGTGACAAAACCGGAGTTCGGTGTTCAGCCGCAATTCCAGGGAAACATTGCCGTCGATCCGCGCAATCATAACGTGTACACGGTGTTCATCGGCCACCCGGGCAATTATGTGTATGTGGCCCGTTCCACCGATGGCGGGCAATCATTCGTACTGAAACTGGTAAAATCGGGATCTCAGACGGAGTCCTATGCGAACGTGTTCCCGATTATGGCCGTCGATCGTGCAGGCAACTTACACGTGGTCTACTCCAACGGGAGAAACATCTATCTTGCGAGTTCTTCCAACCAGGGAGACACGTGGACAGCGCCGGTGCGGGTGAAGAACAGTACGGAGTCGAAGACGGGCCTCTCGCCCTGGGTTGATGCGGGCGACGCGGGAAAGGTGGATATTATGTGGTGGGCGACGTCTGCGGCGAGCAACCTCGCGAGCGATGCGAAATGGAAAGTTTACTTCGCGCAGACGCGCAATGCGTTCTCGAGGACTCCGACCATCAGCCAGAATGCTGCTACCGGAGTCTTCCATACGGGCGCCATTTGCGTCAGGGGTACCGCTTGCGGTGCCGGAACCCGGAACCTCGCCGAGTACGGATCGACGTCGGTGTACCTCGACGGGAAGGCCATGATCGTTTATCCCGACGACCAGCAGACAGCCAACCCGCTGACGTATTTCGTGAAACAAACAGGCGGCACCGGAGTGCGCTCTTCGACGGTATCGATGCCGCCGCGGCTGGCCGGCACCCGGGAAGCATCGGGGAATATCCCTGATACGTATTCGCTCGAACAGAATTTTCCGAATCCTTTCAATCCGGTCACGACCATCAGATACAACCTGCCGGAACCGGGATCTGTCCGCCTCACGGTGCATAACATACTCGGCCAGGAGGTGGCGGCACTGATCGGCGGAGATCAGCCGGCCGGCACGTACTCCGTTTCTTTCGATGCCTCTCATCTTTCGAGCGGAGTCTATTATTACAAACTGGTTGCCGGGAAGTTTACAGATAACAAGAGGATGCTGCTCTTGAAGTAACTGCGCAACAGCGGAGTCCTGTGAAGTCGGCAGAGCCGGTCGCTTCGCAGGCATTGCGCAGTATCGCACAACCCAGCTTGATGAGGGCTGGGTTGTGAACTATTAGCCGGGGAGCATTGTTATTATGAACCGGCGGGGTTTACCGTGGTAAATTCCACAATGCCGCACGGGGGACGCATAAATCGGTTGTGCGGCAAGTCGAGGTAACAGTAAGAGCGTTCCGGCATTGCTGGAGCTTCCTTTTTCTGATGCCGGAGCATGGCGACTAATCCGGGATGGTCCCGGTTGGTCTAGAAGGGGAGAGAGAAAGGAGTAAGCAACATGAAGACCATCAGATTGGCAATCGGCCTGATCGTCCTGATCACGTTCGTCTCGGCAACGACGACGCTGCCGGCGCAGGGAAAATTCGGCGCCGGTATTGTGTTCGGCGAGCCGACGGGGTTCGCCTGGAAGTATCGGATCAGCGAGAGGAATGCGGTCGATGGTGCAATCGGGTTTTCGCCGTATGATCGCTACCGGATCAATGTCGATTACCTCTGGCAGAGCCATCCGTTCCAGGAGCCGAAGTTATCGCTCCATTATGGACCGGGTGCGGCGCTGGGCTTCGGGAGGACGAACTACATTTACGTCGATAGGGGCAACGGTTACATATTCCGTTCCCAGGAGCTCGGGTTCGGCATACGGGGAGTGGTAGGCTTAACCTACCTCGTTCCTAAGACGCCGATGGACCTGTTCTTTGAGGTGGCGCCAGTGATGATCCTCGCGCCGGGCGCCGGAACGGGCATCGACGTCGGATTCGGCGCAAGATTCTACCCATGAAGCGCTCTATGAGCGCGTGACTGCGTAGAATCGGCGCCGCACGAGTAACACGAAGAGCAGCAATGGTCGGGAGCCCGTTGCTGCTTTTCTTTTAAACCGCTGAAAGAATTCAGGATGAGCGAATGAGGGAATGGCTCCCGCTGGGATTAGGCTCGTGCTTGCGCGAAAACTTCCACTCATCCGATCCGGACCCACCCAGTCGGGGGTCCTCGACGTCTGATTGCGGTCTTAGACCGACTCTTGAAGGCGCTTCGCCTTCTCCCGCAGAATGTCGATTGTCAGATCGATCGTTTGACGGTGCGTGCGGAAGCAGAGAATGGCGACGCGGAGAATGAACTTCCCGTCGAGCATCGTCGATGAAAGAAAGACACGCCCGTCGTTCTGGACTTCCCTGATCAGCCGTTCGTTGAATGCGTTCGCGTCGCCTCGACGCGGCACGTAGCGGAACGTGACGACCGAAAGGTCCGGATACGATCCGACCTCGAAACCGTCGACCTCCCGCATCGCCCCGTGAAAATATCGCGCAAGCAGAAGCTTTTCCTCGAGCGCGGCCCGAAACGGGGCAAGCCCCAGGAGCTTCAAGGGCAGCCAGAGCCGAAGCCCCCGGAAGTGCTTCGTAAGTTCGGGTGAAAGATCCGCGGGGGAAAGCTCGTCGGCGGACCGGAGCGCATCCTGGAGATAACTCGCCTGGTACCAGAATGCGTCGTAGAGTTTTTTCTTCTCCCTGACCAGGACGGCTCCCGTCCCGTACGGCAGGAAGAGCCCCTTATGAGGATCCATCACAAGCGAATCTGATTTCTCCAATCCCTTGAGAATTTTCCTGCCTTCTTCGCACAGGACGAAAAACGCGCCGTAGGCGCCGTCGACGTGCAGCCAGAGTTTGTGCACTCGCGCGATTTCTGAGATGGCATCGAGGGGATCCACCGCACCGGCGTCGGTCGTTCCCGCAGATGCGACGATGAGCCAGGGAAGCAGTCCCTTCTTCTTGTCGTCGAGGATCACCTGTTCAAGGAGGCCCGCGTTCATGCGGTGGTCTAGATCCATGGGGATATACCGCTGAGGGCATTCCTTGAGCCCTGCGACACGAATCGCCTTGTCGATGGAGTGATGGGCTTGAGCGGTGAGATAGATGGCTGAGCGTTCGACGTCCTTCGATTTCAGGCCGAACGCGTCGCGGGCGGCGACGATGCCGGAGAGGTTTGCGATACTTCCGCCCGATGTCAGGTTTCCGCCGGCGGTCGCCGGATAGCCCGCGATGTTCGCCATCCAGTCGATCAGGAGGTTCTCCATCCGGACAGCGCCGGGTCCTGCAAAGAAAAGGCCCGCGAACCGGTTGGTGACATCGGCGAGATAATCACCGAGCGCAGAATAATAGATGCCCCCGCCGGGAATGTAACCGAGGTGTCCTCCGGACGCGGGGTTCAAACCGGGCCGGTCGATATTCTGCCGGAGCAATTCGAGCACCGCATCGACATTCATGGGAGTCTCGGATATCGGCGAGTCGTAGATGCCGATCCCCTTGTCTTCGGTTGGAATGTACGCGGGCACGTCATAAATGGAATCGAGGAACCGGTCGGCATAGGACACAATTTTTTCGACCAGGGAGGCTCTCTCAGCTCCGCCGGGTTCCAGCATTCGAGCAATTCCTTCCGTTTCCGTGATTCGCGCGAGGAGGGGATCAACTTTCGTCATGTCCATCCGAACTTATTCCTCAACAACGTCATTCGAAAGACGGTCGCGTTCATCCGTTCGTGGAACGTGCCGGGCGAGAACCCCCCCGACGGCCTCGCTTGCCTTTGCAAGCCCATCGCGATAATTCCCCTTCTTGAAGTGTTCGGACATGACTGCCGCGATGGAATCCCATGTTCCATCCGGGACTTTGGCATGGATTCCCTCGTCTGCAATGATCTGGAACTTTCTTTCGGCGAGAAGTAGAAGGATCAGTACTCCGGTCCGATGCGGAGTCTTGTGCATCCCCAGGTGGTAGAATTCACGCAACGCGAGTTCATGGAGGGATAAGGAGCGTTCGTTCCAGTGACGCCGGTGGCGGAGCACAATCCGGATTTCCCCGTTCGTCCTTTGTTCGGCCCCGGCGATCTTCCCCGAGAGGAACTTGAGGTCATCTTTTTTCAGATAGCGTTTCAGCAACCTACCAGCTCCCGCTCGATCCGCCGCCGCCAAAACTGCCGCCGCCTCCGCTGAATCCCCCGCCCCCCGAGCTGCCCCCGCCGCCCCATCCCCCACCGAATCCTCCTCCGCCAAATCCTCCGAACCAGGGCCACGCCGAGCGGTATCCGTTGCGCCCCACGTAGACACGCCTGTGGCGAGTTATTAAGTGACTGAACAATGAAAAAACGATGAAGAATAGGAAAAACACCAGGCGCATGTTTGGCCCCCGATTGCGGGTCGGCTCCGGTTCGCCCTTAAATTCGCCTTTCGTGGCGAGCATGATTGCATTGACGCCCGCCTCGATCCCACCCGCGAAATCGTTCTGCTTGAATTTCGGGGCGATGACATGGCGGATGATCTGGTCGCAGGCCGCATCTGTCAGGACACCCTCGAGGCCGTAGCCAACCTCGATCCGCAACTTGTGATCCTCTTTCGCGATCACAAGGAGGACCCCATTATCTCTTCCTTTCTTCCCGAACTTGTTTTTCTCCGCAACCCTAAGCGAATAGTCCTCGATGCTCTCCCCGCCCAGGGAGGGGATCATGACGACTGCGATCTAGTCGGAGGTTTCACGTTCGAAATCGGCCAGCGTCGATTCGAGCCGGCGCAGGTCGTCTCCGGAAAGAGTGCCGGAAAGGTCGGTCACCCGCTGATGAATTTCGGGAACGGGCAGCTCACCGCGCTGAGCGCGTATCGATCCCGGCAGGAGGAGGAAGCACGAGAGGAGCAGCGCGGAAAGCCTGGCTGCTGCGTGGGTCAAAACTTAACCTTCGGGGCTTTTTCCGCACCGGGTTCGGCCTGGAAAAAGGCCTTCTCATGGAAGCCCATCATGCCGGCAATCAATGAGGCAGGGATTGTGCGGATCTTGACGTTGTACTCCTGAACGACCTCGTTAAATCTCCGGCGTTCAACCGCGATCCGGTTCTCCGTTCCCTCGAGCTGCGATTGAAGTTGGAGGAAGTTTTCATTGGCCTTGAGCTGGGGGTAGTTTTCCGCGACCGCCAGAAGCCGTGTGAGCGCGGAACTTAGACCCGCCTGCGCCTGCTCGAATTTCTGGAATGTTTGAGGGTCGTTCAGCATCTCCGGCGTGAGTTGAATCTTCCCGACGCTTGCGCGCGCTTCGGCGACATCGGTGAATACCTGGCTCTCATGCGCGGCATACCCTCTTACCGTCTCAACAAGATTGGGAATCAGGTCGGCGCGCCGCTGATACTGGTTTTGAACCTGCGCCCATGCGCCGTTGACGGATACATCCAGTTGGACCAGCGAATTGTACACTCCCGTCGCCCAACCGAAAATGCTGAGCGCGATAAAAATAATGATGCCGACGATGACGAGTACGACGATTGTCTTTTTTTGCATAAGCAATCCTTTTGTGAGGGAAATGGCGGAGCGCGAGCTTAATCGCCACCTAACGTAAATAAAATTATCGACTCTCGCAATTTGGCCCGGAAATGAAAAAACCCGCCCCGATTGCTCGAGGCGGGTTTTTCGCGCGGTGAACTGGGAGGGTCGCTTGTCTACGGAGCGTCCAGTTCGCCATCGGCATCAATTGTTACTCTTCGAGGATCATCCCTTCCACGATATCGACCGAGGTGATACCGTCCTTCACAAGGTTCATCGCCGACTGCCGCAGCGGCTGCATGCCGTTCTGAAGGGCGAGTGTCCTGATGGCGTCCTCGTCGATGAAGTCCCTCGATTTGAGGATGACTTTTCGGATTTCCTTGTTCATTGACAACGCTTCAAATATCCCGATCCGGCCGCGGAAGCCCCTGATACAGTGGACGCATCCAACCGCCTTGTAAAATTTCGTCTTATCGATTTCCTCGTTGGTAAACCCGCTTTCCATCAAAAGGTCGGTGTCGACATTCTCATCCACCGTCTTGCACCGATCGCAGAGTTTTCTGATCAGACGCTGTGCGACGATGATGTTGATCGTGTAGGCAAGCAGGAACGGCTCGATACCCATGTTGTAAAGTCTCGTGATCGCGGCAATCGAGTCATTTGTATGAAGCGTCGAGAAGATCAGGTGACCGGTATTGGCAAGCTTCACCGCAATTTCCGATGTGATCTTGTCTCTCATTTCTCCCACCATGACCACGTCAGGATCGTGGCGCAACAGCCCTCGAAGGGCGCCTTCGAAGTCGAGCTTGTGATTCAGCTTGACCTGGCGGCATCCCTCGATGAGATACTCAACCGGATCCTCGATCGTGATGACATTGATGCCCGGATCCATGATCTCCTGAATCGCGGCCATCTGCGAAGTCGATTTGCCGCTTCCCGTAGGGCCGGTAAATATCACCATGCCCTGTGGCTTGCGGATCGACTTGAGGAAATATTCCTTGGTTGTCTTGGGCATGCCGAGGGTCTCGATCCCTGTGGCTGTGTCACCGGTCCTGAGGATACGAATGACCACCGATTCCAGCTTGGCGTGAAGATCGCCGCTGTAGATCGGCATTGTCGAGAAGCGGAACCGGATCATCTTATTGTCGATCGTACGCTGGGCAAAACCGTCCTGCGAAAGAAGCTTCTCGAAGCGGTCGAGATTCTTGCCGCGATCCTTGACAACCGTGATGACAGCCTCGGACCGGACATCGGTCACCGCGCTCCACAGAGAGAGGCGCCCGTCGATCCGGAAGTGAAACTCGGTCCTGTGCGAACTTTTCGGAATGACGTGAATGTCGCTCGCCCCCGTGCGCACGCCGTCTGCCAGGACTCCTTCGATAAGATCGTTGAGTTTTCCGCGCCCGATTTCATCGCCGAGCGCCCGTTCGATCTCCTTCTCCGTTTCCGCCCGATCGTACCCGGCAAAGCCGTCCTCCTCGATGCCGAGTTGCCTCGCACCCTGATCGAAGGCCAGCTGGCGCCAGAGTTCTTCCCAGTTTGGATTCGGAACATGTTTGATCTCATACCGGGGATACTTGAACGCACGGGCGAGCGTGTGAACGTCGGGGTGCGTCGTATCCGGTGTGATGATGGTGAGCTTTTCGTAGCCGTTGATGGCCAATTCGAACGGCAGGACCTTCAGTTTGACTGCCATCTCGTAATGATGCGGAGACAGCGCGTCCAAAACCTGTCTGATAAACTGGAGTCTCTCTTTGTTGCCGTAGATCGGGGAGGGGTCGATCGACTCGAATGAATAATACCGGGCCACGCTCTTGAGGATCTCCTCGCGATCGGCTCCGAAATCTTCGATCAGGATGTCGATCAATCGTCTCTTATCGGTGCCCTTGCGCTGGATTTCCAGGGCCTCCGCCATGTTTTCCTTCGTCGTAATTCCCTCCTCGACGAGGATCTGCATAAGGCGGCCTGATTGCGGTTTTCTCGCGGCCTGCTTATCGGTCGGAGTCCCCTGCATGGAGACCGGAACGGCTTCGTTCGCCGACCGCGTCGACGATCCGGTTGTATTCGGAAGATTTTCGGAATCGAACAGGATTGGCTCCCCTTCTTTCTTCTTCTGCGAGAACATTCCTATCCCCGCGATACCCCTCGAAGGGGGGTTTTTCTTTGCTTCAGTGTTGTCTGTAGACATTTTACCCTCGTTCCTCTATAGTAGACAGTGCAGTTTGCTGTATTCGATCTCTGTATATAGACATCCTCAATATAGGCCAATATCCATATTTGCCGGGTGATCAGGAACACCCGGTGTGATGCAGGATAACGTAACGCGGCCTTTCTGGGCCATGTCTCCCTCCGGCGCGCCTGCTGCGGAGATCACCATCGTCTTGATTATGTCGTGCGCGTTTTGTATTCTCCCTTACGTTTTAACAAAATTCGGCGTCTACGGAGATGATTATTGAAGTCCTGAAGAAAGGAAAGTATTGATGAGGGCTGCAGCTTTATTTTTCTTGCTCCCCTTCTCGATCGCGCTAGCCTCCGGGCCCGCAAAGGTGGGCTCATCGACCGTGCATTACACAAGCGGAAAGGACACCGTCCGCGCGGAAATCTTCATTCCGGAGGGAAAGGGGCCCTTCCCAGCGATCATCGTTATTCACGAATGGTTGGGATTGGAAGACTGGACCAAGGAACAGGCCAAAGGACTCGCAGCCAGAGGATACGTGACGCTGGCGGTCGACCTCTACAGGGGGAAGGTTGCCTCAAATCCCGAGATGGCGCACGAACTCATGCGCGGTCTACCGGAGGACCGGGCTGTTCGCGACCTTGTTTCCGCATCAGAATACCTGAAGACGCGGCCGGAAGTGAATCCCAAGAAATTGGCTTCGATCGGCTGGTGCATGGGAGGCGGGTATTCGCTCCAAGCCGCATTGAATATTCCCGATCTGGCGGCCTGCGTGATTTGCTATGGGAGGCTCGTGACGGACTCGGCCGCCATCATGAAAATCCACTCTCCCATCCTCGGACTATTCGGGCAGGACGATCAGGGCATCCCGCCTGAAAGCGTGCGCGAGTTCGAGGCGGCAGCGAAAAAGGCTGGAAAAGAGATATCGGTAACTATTTATCCCGGGGCGGGCCACAGATTCATGAATGCCACCGACAAGGGCAGCTACCGGAAATCGGCCGCTAAGGATGCCTGGTCGAAAATTAATGCGTTTTTCGAACGTTTCAGGGGGCGCCAAAATCGAACAATTTAGGAGAGGATTAAGAAGATGAGAGAGCTTGTCAATAAACTCTGGAGGAAGATATAATCGCTGTGCGAACGGTACCCGGTAATCATTGCGGCGATAGTGATCTATTTCTACTATCTATTGACTTCGATCAATTTCTTCAAGCACAGCGCCGAGAAGCAATCCGTCCTCGATTATTTCATGCAGTTTGATTCGCTGCTGTTTCTCTGGCTCGCCGCGGCGGCTCTCATCCAGGTTCAGCGGTATCGAAAAGCAGCCAAGACAGAACAGGATAATCGCCACAAAATGGAGCGCGTCCTGGATCGGCAGCAAATGTACAGCCAGCTCGCTACGGACATCACGACGCTACTTCAGGATAACGTCAACAATCCGCTTGCCATCATCGCGGTTACGACTCAGGAGATACGCCGCAGGTTCCAGCAGGATGCGGAGATTATGCGGTGGCTCGACCGGATCGACGGCGCGATGGGGCGCATCCACAACACGATTCGCGATATCCGGACGTACGAGACGCAGAAAATGGTTGATGTCTCGGCAAAGGAGCTGGAGGAACACAGGCGCTCATAGTTTGGTCGTTCCATGTCCATCTTGTATGCCGACCTCGCAATCCCGATTTCGGTCGATCGGCTGTTCACCTATCTCGTCCCGGAAAAGCTGCGTCATTCGGCCCAATGCGGTGCACGGGCACTTGCGCCGTTCGGCGGCCGGACCGTTGTCGGTATCATCGTCAAACTGAGTCCGAATCCGCCGGATTTCGTTAGCTCCGCTGAGCGCGGGCATCCGGACGGACGGCGCACGATCGCGAAGTTGAAGCCCATTCGGGACATCCTCGATCCCGAGCCAATCATAACGCAAGAACTCCTTTCTCTCTCCGGATGGATGGCGCAGTATTACTGTGCGCCCCTCGGGAAAATCCTCCAGTCGGTGCTCATCCTCACCCCGGCCCGCGCAGGGAAGCGTTTTGTGGAATTGAGCGGGGCCGACGCCGGCGCCATGCTGCAGGAACTTTCGTCATCCCCATCGCAGGCCGCCATTATCAAAACGCTTTCAGACCGGGGCCGGATCAGCGTGTCGCGTCTCCGGACGATCCTCGGCATCAAGAGCATCTATCCGGCGCTGAGCGCGCTGACCGCGCGGGGCTATGTACAGGTGCAGGAGGAGGTGAGAGCTGTAGGGTTCGGTCCGAAATTTGAGTCAATAATAAAGGTCGACGACGCGCAAAGGGCGGAGTGGACCCGGTGGCTTGCGAATGCCCCTCCATCGGTTCCGCGACAGCAATCTGTCATCAGGGAGCTTCTTTCAAAAGGCAACGGCGCGAGCATCCCCGCAATCGAACTTCTCCGGAAAACGGGGGCCACCATGTCCACGCTCCGCACGCTTGAAGGGAAGAAAATCCTCTCTCTGGATAAGCGGGAGAAGCGGCGGTCAACGGCCGGCGACGGTGCCGGCTCAGCAAGCGCGGCGCGGACGATTGTCTTGAACCCCCATCAGCAAAAAGCCCTTGAGGCGATCGCCTCGGGAGTCGAGCAGGGAGAATTCCGGTCCTATCTACTTTTCGGTGTGACAGGGAGCGGCAAGACGCAGGTCTACATCGAGGCGATCGGAAAAGTTCTCAACCGGGGGAAGAGTGCGATCGTTCTCGTTCCGGAGATATCCCTTACTCCCCAGATCGTACGGAGGTTTAAGGCCCACTTCGGAGACCTTGTCGTCGCGCAACACAGCAGAATGTCGCGGGGGGAGCGCGCCGATGCCTGGCGATCCGCCCGTGAAGGGCGTGTTTCCATCGTGATAGGACCCCGGTCGGCAGTTTTTGCGCCCCTCCGGAACCTGGGCCTGATCGTCGTGGACGAGGAGCAGGAGCCGTCCTACAAGCAATATGATCAGTCGCCGCAGTATCACGCGCGCGACGTTGCCGTCATGAGGGCCAAGTACTCAAGCGCGGTGGTCGTCCTCGGATCAGCCACGCCATCCTTTGAATCGTATTCCAACGCCGTCGGGGGAAAATACATCCTTCTCGAGCTGCCGGAACGCGCCGACAACGCCCAGCTTCCCCAAATCGAAATCGTCGACATGGCCGAGGAACGAAAGACGAAGCTGGCGGCGTTCCGCGCCGATCGGAAAGCCGACTTTGCCGCCGACCCCGTTCGTGCAAGATCGGAGCCGAGAAAATTTCACATGATCTCGCTGTCGGAGACTCTGATCGACAAAATCGCGGACCGACTGCGGAAAAAAGAGGGTATTATCATCCTACAGAACCGGCGGGGGTTTTCGCCCTTTATCGAGTGTTATGAATGCGGCGCTGTGGAGGGATGCCCGAATTGCAGCATCTCGCTCACGTATCATGCAACACACAGGGAGCTCCGCTGCCATTACTGCGGCCTGGTTAAGGAGGCGCCGGATGTCTGTTCGAAATGCGGTTCGACGGAGATCCAGTACCGGGGGTTCGGCACACAGCGGGTGGAAGAGGAGCTGCGCGCGCTCTTCCCGGGGGTCGGAATGATGAGAATGGATCGCGACACGACGACGCGCAGGAACTCGCACGAGCTGATTCTGAAGAAATTCTCGGAAGGGGATGTGGACATTTTACTCGGAACGCAGATGGTCGCGAAGGGACTGGATATCTCCCGCGTCACGCTCGTGGGCGTGATTTCAGCGGATACTCAAATGCTTCTTCCTGACTTTAGATCTTCCGAGCACACCTTTCAACTCCTGGCACAGGTGGCGGGCCGGGCCGGGCGGAGCAAATTACCGGGCGAGGTCGTCATCCAGACATACCTTCCCGGCCACCCGACGCTGAAGCATATCGAGTCGCACGACTTTAAGGCGTTTTATCATAATGAGATCGGCTTCAGGCAGTCGCTCGCCTATCCTCCATTTTCACGGCTTGTCCTGATCGAGTTCAGGGGAAAACGTGAGACAGAAGTCCTGCGCTACGCCGCTACGGTGGCCGAAACTTTGCGGCGGGACCACAACCACATTATCACACTCGGACCAGCCACCGCGGCAATTTCCCGGCTGAAGGGGCTCTTCCGCTGCCATATTCTGCTGAAGGATCTGAAAAAACACGATTCATCCGCCCGCCCTATTCAACAGGCGGTGGAAAAAGTTCTCGGGAACTACACTGAATCGAAAGCGGGCGGGTTAAAGTCGGTGAGCGTGACCGTTGATGTCGATCCCATCGGAATGATGTGACCGATCAACGCACTTCATCGCTCCGGGAAAGCGTGTAAGCAAAGCCCCCTGGTCAAGAGTACTTACAATGATACGCAGGAACGTTCAAACGCGGACGATGTTGTAGGCGCGCTTACCCTTCTGTTCCTGCTTAAGCTCGAACTGGACCTGATCTCCCTGAACCAGAACATCGCGAAAACCGGTATTCTTCACGTTACTTTTATGGAAGAAAATCTCTTCTCCTTGTTCTGTCTTGATAAAACCGAAGCCCTTTGTTGGATTGAAAAATTTCACAGTGCCTTGCGTCATGCGCTCATACTCCTTCCAAGTAGAGAATAGTAGAAAAAACCCCAGCCGGCTGTAACACCGACTGGGGTTGATGTTCCGGAGTTACTTAAATCTTCTGCACGTTTGCAGCTTGTAACCCCTTTGGTCCTTTTTCCACGTCAAACTGGACTTTATCGCCTTCGTTCAGGGTTTTATACCCGTCGCCGACGATCGCCTTGAAATGGACGAAAACATCTTCGCCATTCTGACGCGAAATGAAGCCGTAACCTTTGGCTCCATTGAACCACTTCACGGTTCCTTGTTCCATGAAGGATATCCTTTCTAGAGATGGTGATGAGAATATGTACCCGAGGCTCCGCTTTGCCAACCGCAGACGGACTTGGGGTCCTTCCGACGGTTGGATAGGCCAGATCTTTTTGGCTTTTTACGCATAAACCCCTCTGCCGATGTGGTAACCATCGCTCCGTACTAATTCCCCGGCTCTAGATCACCAGACAAAGGAGCTTCCACTTGCGACGACGAATCTCGTGGTACGTTCAATGGGTATTGAACCACTCACGGGGATTACATCTGCAGCTACAACGTAAAAGCGTGGCAATGCCACCCCTTTCAGGAAAATAACAACCTTCGGGGGCAAAAACGGTGTACTGTTGTTTGGCATTCACAACATACGAAATTTCCAGGAAAGAGGCAAGAACTTTCCGTCGATGCCGGTGGGCAGGCGGGTAGCCCGGGGCAACGGCGAGGTTGTCGGCCCATTTGTGCTCCCGCCATGGCCGGAAACCGCCTAAATTCATTGGATTGCTTGATTTTAGCAGGCGAATATTCGTACTTTGGGAGGGGGAGGGCGTATCAATAAACGGGGATCCGGTCATGGAACTCAAGACGGTGGCGATCGAGAAGCCGGCGGAGATGAATTTCATCCTGGGGCAGTCGCATTTTATCAAGACCGTGGAGGACTTGTATGAAGCGATCGTCTCAACCCATCCGGGAATGAAATTTGGAGTCGGCTTCTGTGAATCATCCGGTCCCGCGCTCGTGCGGTATGTTGGCAATGATCCCGCACTGATCGAACTCGCGAAGAAAAACGCCTTCGCGCTGGGGTGCGGCCACTCATTCATTATTTTCATGGAGGGAGGATATCCGATCAATATTCTCAATACGATCAAGGGCGTGCCCGAGGTCTGCACGGTGTACTGTGCGACCGCAAATCCCGTGGAGGTCATCGTGGCGGAGACGAATGAGGGCAGAGGCATTCTCGGTGTGATCGACGGGGTGAGGTCGAAAGGAATCGAAACCGATATGGATATCCGGGCCCGGAAAGAACTGCTGAGAAAAATCGGATATAAATTATAATGAAACCAATAGAGCTACAAACGATCCGCGCACCGCGCGGGACCCGATTGCAGTGCAAGGGGTGGATCCAGGAAGCCGCCCTTCGGATGCTGATGAACAACCTCGATCCCGAGGTCGCCGAAAATCCCGAGGAGTTGATCGTCTATGGCGGTACGGGCAAGGCCGCGCGCAACTGGGAGTGTTACGAGGCGATCGTGAACAGTCTGAAGGAGCTCGAGGACGATGAAACCCTCCTCGTTCAGTCCGGGAAGCCGGTCGGGATTTTCAAAACTCATCCGGACGCGCCGCGCGTGCTGATCTCAAACGCGATGCTGGTCCCCCACTGGGCGACATGGGATGAGTTCCGCCGGCTTGAAGGGCTCGGGCTGACGATGTACGGCCAGATGACCGCAGGGAGCTGGATCTACATCGGCACCCAGGGGATCCTTCAGGGTACGTATGAAACCTTCGCCTCGGTCGCAAACCGTTCCTTTGAAGGGACGCTCGCCGGCAAGCTGGTCGTGACTGCCGGACTGGGCGGAATGGGCGGCGCTCAGCCATTGGCCGCGACGATGAACGGAGCCGCCTGCCTCGCGATCGAAGTGGATCGCTCCCGCATCGAAAAGCGCCTGAAGACGGGGTACGTCGACGAAATGGCGGAAAGTGTGGACGAGGCACTCAGATCGGCGATGACGGCCAAGGAGTTGAAGGAGCCGAAGTCCGTGGCGTTGGTGGGCAATGCGGCGGAAGTGCTGCCGGAGCTCCTTGCCCGGGGCATCAAAATAGACATCCTGACCGACCAGACCTCGGCGCATGATACGCTGAACGGTTATGTTCCCGCCCATCTGTCGTACGAAGAAGCGCTGAGCTTGCGAATGGCGGATCCGGAACGGTATCAGCGATTGGCGAGAGAGTCGATCGTCCAGCACGTGAAGGCGATGCTCGGATTCCGGAAGCGCGGGACGATTGTGTTCGATTACGGCAATAATATCAGAGGGGAAGCCCTCGCGAACGGGCTGAAAGACGCCTTCGACATCCCGGGCTTCGTCCCCGAGTACATCCGTCCCCTGTTTTGCGAGGGGAAGGGGCCGTTCCGCTGGGCGGTGCTTTCCGGAGAGGCGGAGGACCTTTACCGCACAGACCGTGCGGTGAAGGAAACCTTCCCGGAGAATAAGCCGCTCTGCCGCTGGATCGATAAGGCGCAGAGGCAGGTCAAATTCCAGGGGCTCCCCGCCCGCATCTGCTGGCTGGGATACGGCGAGCGGGC
>VBOC01000173.1 GCA_005877655.1 Ignavibacteria bacterium | reverse complement strand
AGTGGTCGAGAACCGCAGCAGTTTCGAGCAGCGTTACCCTTCCTGCCAGGCTCTCGGCTGAATTCGAACCGGTCCGGGCATTGATCATCTGAGCGATGTCGCTGCAAAGACCCGCCTCCTCCTTGCTCCCCAGGACGAGAATTTTGGCGCCGGTTTCTTTCGCGATTTGCGCGCCGGACTCGATAAACCGTTCCGGCAACCACCGCTTCGTAAAATGTCTGGCGGTGGGAGCCATTGCGAGAATCGTGCTGTGGCGTTCAAGCTTGTACCTGCCCAAAAGTGCGCGGACCGACTGTGCGGTATCTTCGGGGATGAAAATCTCCAGGCCTCCTCCGTCATCCTGAACCCCGAATTTTCGGACGGTCTCCAGATACCGTTCCGCGACGGGAGTCGGATCGCCGTATAAATTCCACTTGAACTTGACCAGCAGAAATCGCCTAAACAATCGTTTATCGATGACTCTCACATACCGGGCGCCCGAAAAATATCGCAGATAGCAGCTGCGCAGACTATTGTGAAGATCAATAATCGCATCGTAGCGCTTTAAGCGAATCCGGCCTATCAATGTTTTGAGTTCTTCACTGTCGCTCGAGCGCAGCTCGAGAACCGAGGAGAGATGAGGATTGAACCGGAGCAGTTCTGCGTACTCTTTCTTGACGAGGAAATCGATCTGCGCTTCGGGGTACGCCGAGCGGAGAGCGCGAATCAAGGGGGAGGCGAGAATGACATCTCCCATCGAGCTGAATCGAATCAGAAGGATCTTGGTGAGCGAGCGCATGGCGGTCGGAGAAACTTACCATATTTAGGTAGGATTTCCAAGCAATCTGATTTGCGCGTTCTTGCACATGTGCTGTTAAAGCATTAAATTTGACTGTGATCGTAAACTTTGCCAACAAGTCGACAGAAGACATCTATAATGGCATCAATTCAAAAGCGGCTCGTCGAATTCCGGCCTCGATATGGAAAATCGCTGCGCGAAAGCTCGATATGATCAACGCGGCCCGTGAGCTACGGGATCTTCAAATTCCTCCTGCGAATCGGCTTGAAAGCTTGAAACGCAACTGGGCTGGCCGCCATGCGATCCGGATCAACGATCAATATCGTGTCGTGTTCAGATGGATCGATGGAAATGCAAAAGATGTCATGATCACAGATTATCATTGAAAGGAATATAGTCATGATTCCCAAACATCGTAAACCGGTTCACCCTGGTGAGATACTCGTTGAAGAATTCTTGAAACCTCTCGGGATGAGCCAGGTCGAGCTCGCCAACAGGATGCATGTGCCGGTTCAACGGGTGAACACGCTCATCAACGGCAGGCGCGATATGACAGCAGAAACGGCTATACTGCTTTCACGCGTATTGAAGACAACGTCCGAATTCGCTGGTGTAGTTGGGTGTGGTTCCCGAGCGCGAACGAATGATGCCCAACTGTTGGATCAACGCTGGGAGCTAAGAAGGCCGGCGGGGGTCGCTTCAACCCCTGCGTTTGGATGAGAACCGGAGCTTGAGTTCCTCCTCAAACGCCGCGAAGGTCGGCGGGTCGAAAAGCACAAACCGGACTTCGCGCAGATGCTTCGATCTCTGGAGGAAATCTATCGCTTCGGCGATCATGATGCTCGCGCAGTGATTCGGGGAGAACCCGCCGACTCCTGTTCCGAGAGCCGGAAAGCTCAAGGAGGATATCGACTTTTTCTCTGCAAGCGCCAGCGAATTCCTTGTCGCCGCCTTGATCTTGTCTGCATCAGTATGGAGATCCTGCCCCATAACCGCGGCATGAATGACGTATTTCGCCGCAAGGGATCCGCCTGAGGTCAGGACAGCCTGCCCGACATCGACCGGGCCCTGACTCACCGCCTCCGATTCGATACTCGCTCCCCCGCTTCGTTTAATAGCCCCCGCAACACCGCCGCCCATCCAGAAGTGATTATTTGCGGCGTTAACTATCGCTTCAGTCTTCTGTTCGGTGATGTCTCCCTGCACGACCTCGAGGGCTCCGTGATCGATGGCGCAGCGCATGATGTTCATTATGCCCCCAGCGGCAGATAGACTCTCACCGTTGTGCCTTTCCGGAGTGCACTCTCGATCTCGATTTTGCCCTTGTGATCATCGACGATTTTCTTGACGATCGACATGCCGAGGCCGGTCCCATAACTTTTTCCATACGTCATGAAGGGCTCGAAGATTTTCTCGCGCACTTCCGGCGGCATTCCGATGCCGTCATCGATGAACTCGATGAGGAGGAAATCGTTGTCGCGATTCGTCCGGACAGTCAAGTGCCCCCCATCCGGCATGGCATCGGCGGCATTGCTGGCTATATTATAGAATACTCTCGAGAGCTTATCCTCATCCACCCGAATCTGCCCCTTAAAGTTCATTTCCTTCACGAGTTTGACCTTCCGCTTTCCCATGTCCTTCTCAATGAAGGAGAGGATCGAGCCGATCAGTTCATCAACCTCCGTCTCCTGGATGTTCATCGAACTCACTCCCCTCGAGAAATCCAGGATTTCGCGCGTCATATTCACAAATCGGTCGATCTGGCGAATCATTTCATCGGCCAGCTTCCCGGTTTCCTTGTCGGTCGACTTCCGCTTCATGACTTCGGCTGACATCCGGAGGACGCCCATCGGGGCCTTGATGTCGTGAATGATCGTGCTTGCCATTTTGCCGACTGTGGAAAGTCGCTCATTCTGAACCATCATCTTCGCCAGGAGCGCATTTTCCACCGCGATGGCCGCGTGGACCGACAGAGCGTCGATGAATTCCTGATCCTCCTCCGTGAACGAACCTCCGGGTTTGTTCAAGAGCTGGAAAACGCCGATGACCTTTCCGTCCTTATTCTTCATCGGCATGCAAAGAATCGTTTTCGTCCGGTATCCGCTCCTGCGATCAACCTCCGGATTAAATCGCCGGTCGGCATACGCGTCGGGAATGTTGAGCGTCTCGCCGCTCACCGCCACATATCCCGCGATCCCCTTTCCCAGCGGGAGTCTGATTTCAATTGTGGAGGAACCCTGCACCACCTTCGACCATAGTTCGTTCTTCGATTCGTCGACCAGGTACAGTGTGCCGCGGTCCGCCTGAACCATCGTCGTCGCCGTTTGCAAGATCAGCTCGAGTAGCCGGTCGGTATCGAGCGTAGAGTTGACGATCTTTGTTGCTTCGACGAGCTTGTGCACTTTTTGGAGTTGGCTCTGGAGCGCCTCCAGGTTGGACTCTTCCCGCGCAAGATAGGTCAGGTTTCCCGCGCGCAGCTTCAGGCTCAGCATTCGCAATAGGTTCGAGGAAAATTCGGGGCTGGAATGGCGCAGCGTCCGAAACTCCGTCTTCGGAAGCCGTATCAGCGCGCACGCCGAATCAGCCACAGCAGACGCCGAACGCAATCTTTCATCGATGAGATCGAGTTCGCCGAAAAAATCCCCGTCCCGGAGTATTCCGACCACCAACTCGCCCCCCGAAGAGGTGCATTTCGAGATTTTTACGGTGCCGCTGAGAAGGAGGAACAGGCAGTCCCCCTCGCTCCCCTCCTTGAAGATTACGTGCCCGGCCTCATAGTGAACTTCTTGAAGAGCACCGAGGATACTCTGAAGCAACGATTCGTCCACAGACTCGAAAAGCACATTATACCGAATCGTGCTGAGCATCGAATCACTGTCTGTCAATCGAGGGACTCCTTCCTTCCCGTTTGGATGTGCGGCCGATTTTTCACGCGCGACTGCCACGCAAAATAGAAAATGCCCGTGTGAGAATCAAGGGAATCAAACCGGCCGGAGCACGTAAACTCACGGGTTAGCGGATACACCTCAAGAAAAAAATCATCTGCAGCACGGCCATGCCGCGTTTTCCTTGAATCTGAAACAAAGGCGGCGGCAAATCGTAATAAGAGATAGCGAGAGTGTTCTATTGTATGAATATTATTCCGGACCTTAGCGCCCGATCCAATCTGAACCCCCCTCCCTGGATCCATTTCGCGTTCTTACTCCTTGTTCTGGCCGCACCGCTGAGCGTCAGCGCGGGCGGGCGGACAATTATTCAGCTCAAGGACTTTGATCAGACCGAGGTCAAGGCGGGAGGATTCGTTCTTCCGCACGATACACAGGTCCATATTCACGCCCGGGGGGCGGGAGACGAGAAGCGATGGAAAAAAGGTGACGGCGAGATGTTCGCCTACGGATGGATCATCAACGCCGGCACCCGCGAGCTTGTCTGGAAAATGGATCGGGATAACACGAGGCGTGAGAAGGAGGACCGCGTATTCGACGATGATGTCGCGTTCAAGAAGGGGAGTTACGAGGTTTATTTTGCCGCATACGCGTTCAGTGCAAATTCCCCATTCACGTCGTTTACGATCAACATCGACCGCCGCAAAGACAGCCATCCCATCGACGGGGTGAAGAAACGCGGAATCTTCTCGTGGTTCCAGGAACTCATGGGCCACCACGACATCGAGAAGGAGTTCAAGAAACGCTCGAAGGAATGGGTGATCGAGCTGGCTGTCGATGAGCATGATGCCGATGTCACAATGTTCAGCCCGCCGAAGGAGTTCCCCAACACGCTCTTTCACGCCACCCGGGTCGGGGAGAAGGAGCACATCCGGCAGTACTTTTCCTTGAGCCGCCCCGTTTCTTTGAGAATCTATGCTCTCGGCGAGACTCCCGAGGGGGGAGATCCGGTCGATTATGGCTGGATTGTCGACGTCAAGACGCACAAGCGCATCTGGGAGATGGAAGGCTCAAATCTCACTAATGCCGGCGGCGCCGAGAAGAACGTGAAATTCGACGGCGTTGTTGCGTTTCCTGCGGGAGAGTACATCCTCTATTATACTACCGATGATTCGCATTCTTATACTGATTGGAATGCCGCTCCGCCGGCCGATCCGTTCAACTACGGGGTGACGTTGATTGCCCGCGACGACCAGGCCCAGACCGGCTTCAAACTCACGACTCCCAAACAGGAACAGAACGTCATCGTTCAACTGACCATGCTCGGAAACAGCGAAACACGCAATGCCTGTTTCTCTCTCAAGGCGCCCGCGCGGGTCCATGTCTACGCGATCGGGGAGCGAGCAAATTTCAGGCGCCAGATGGCAGATTACGGATGGATTATCAACGCGAATACAAGAGAAAAGGTCTGGACGATGGAGGTCGACAACACCGAGCCGGCCGGGGGAGCCTCAAAGAATCGGATGGTCGACGAGGTCATCTCGCTCCCGAAAGGAACCTACACAGTCTATTATCAGACCGACGACTCGCACGCTTACAACGACTGGAATTCAGCCCCGCCCTTCGATCCCGAGCACTGGGGGATTACCGTTTACGGCGAGGGAGAGAACTTCAACATGCACAACGTCGAAAAGGGCATCAATCCGAAGACTGCCGGCACCATCGCGCAGATCGTGCGTGTGGAAGATGACGCGCGCATGAGCCAGACATTCGCGCTTGAAAAGCCGACACGCATCCGCATTTATGCCATCGGCGAGGGCCAGAACAACGAGATGTTCGACTACGGTTATATCGAGGCCGGTTCGACGGGGAAAATCATATGGCAGATGACCTACTCGATGACGTTCCATGCGGGGGGCGGGCGTAAGAACAGGATGGTGAACACGAGCATTCTTCTGGACAAAGGAGAGTACCGGCTGCATTATGTATCGGATGATTCCCATTCATTCAACCACTGGAACACCGACCCCCCGGACGACCCGACGATGTGGGGAATTACGTTGTACAAGGAGGAATAGAGGATCAGGGGGTTGTGTCCTTTTAACTCTATCTGACAATGCGGCAAGCCAGGCCAATCTCAGTTTCAAATTCAGCCAGTGCCGTCATTGACTTTCCTTCCGGTTCTTTCTAAATTCCCGCCTCACGCCGACTCTCCAGGAGAATACCGATGAGATTCATCAATCGCCGCGCGTTTCTTAAAACGACTGCCGCAACCGCGGCATTTGCGGCCGTGCCTTTAAAAGAAACCCTTTTCCCCCAGCGTTCAAATCCCCAGGCTCACAACCCGATCGCAATAGCGAGCGGGAATGGGCCGAAGGCTCTCGAGAAGGCAATGGAGTTGATGAGGCAGGGAAGCGATGCCCTCGATGCGGTGGTCGCGGGGGTGAACATCGTCGAGGACGACCCGGAGGATACGAGCGTCGGGTACGGCGGGCTCCCCAATGAAGACGGCATCGTCGAGCTTGATGCCGCGGTGATGCACGGTCCGTCCTATCGCGGAGGCGGCGTGGCGGCTCTCCGCAATATCAAAAACCCTTCCCGGGTTGCCCGCCTCGTCATGGAGCGCTCCAAGCACGTGCTCATCGTCGGCGAAGGCGCGCTGAGATTCGCCAAAGCGCACGGGTTCCAGGAAGAGAATCTTCTGACAGACAAGGCGCGCGAAGCATGGCTGAAGTGGAAGGAAAATCTGAGCACCCAGGACGATTGGCTTCCGCCGCACACAATAGACGACCGCGGAGTCGGGTCGATGTATCGGGACTATTTCCGTTACTACGGCACGATCCACTGCAGCGCCCTCGATCAGAACGGCAATCTCTCGTGCGTGACCACCACCGCCGGCCTCGCGTTCAAGATCCCCGGCAGGGTCGGCGATTCACCGATTCTCGGCGCGGGATTGTACTGCGATAACGAAGTGGGCTCCGCCGGCTCGACCGGCCTCGGGGAGGCGAACCTCCTCAACTGCAGTTCGGTCATGATCGTGGAGTGGATGCGCCAGGGGAAGTCGCCCGACGAGGCCTGCCTCCTGGCGTGCAAACGGATCAACGACCGCTGCCGTGAGAAACGTCTCCAGGACGAGGAGGGAAGAGTGAACTTCGATGTGAAATTTTACGCGATAAACAAGAAAGGGCAATATGGCGGCGCTTCGATCTGGAGCGGCGGAGAGTATCTCATCCACGACGGAGCGGGCGTCCGCAAGGTTGAGTTTCCCTATCTCTTCAGGAGAAAGTAGATCGTGCCTTGCCGCCGGGGCGTCTTCCTTGCGCCTCAGCGGGCTTTTCGGTATCATTCAAAAGGGACAGTCCACTCCCCGAGGATTTTCCCCCGCTTCACGCAGATTTGCGAATCATCCTGATTAATGGTCATTGAAACCGGCGCAGACTTGCAGTGTCTAATACCAGGGCTTGACTGATGATACTCCCGATTTTCCCCCTCTCAATTCAATCCAAGACCCGTTCGAAACACGAGGAGTTTCAACGGGAGGCCGTTCCACACATGGACGTTCTTTATAACTATGCCCTGCGGATGACTTCCAATCCCGATGATGCGAACGACCTTGTCCAGGAAACCTTCATGAAGGCCTATCGGTTCTGGGACAAGTACGAAAAAGGAACGAATATCCGGGCATGGTTGTTCCGTATAATGAAAAACTCATACATCAATCGTTACCGGAAAGAGACAAAGGAGCCGGAAACGGTCGATTATAACGACATCCAAAATTTCTATAACAGCATCAGATATGAGTCGACCGACCCGAACGATCTGCAGGAGAAAATTTTCGGGGGATTATTGGAAGATGATGTCGCACGCGCGCTTGAGTCTCTCCCGGAGGAGTTCCGCACGGTGGTGATCCTTTGCGACATCGAGGGACTCAGCTACGAAGAGATCGCGGAATTTGTCGACTGCCCGATCGGGACGGTGCGTTCGAGGCTTCACAGGGGCCGGCAAATGCTCAGGGCGAAATTATACGACTACGCGAAGAAGCGTGGGTACGTGACACACGATTGATGAATCAACGAGAAATTTTTATCGACGCTTGGTAGAAAGTAGTAGCTCAACGTGCATTGTAAAGACATCCAGGATTTAATCACCGCGGAGGTCGATGGGGAACTCGCGGCGGACCCGAGACGGGGCTTGCAAGACCATCTCAGGGAGTGCGGAACCTGCCGGTCGGAATTCGAGCTCGAACAATCCACAAAGTCCTTCCTCAAGCGTCACCTCAAGCACATCGATACCCCTCGTCCCCTCCGGGACCAGATCACAAGCCAGCTTGCAATCCACATTTCGCCCGACACTCGCCCCCCGAATTGGTTCGGGAGCATGATCAGGCAGCGGTCGCCGAGACCGGCGCTTGCGTTCGGTTCCTCGCTCGGCCTCATACTGATACTTCTGACGCTGGCCCCGCCGGGATCGCGGCATTCTCACTCACAGCCGGACGACGCCAACATTATTCATCAGACGTTTAACAATTTTGACCGAGTATTGAACGGAGGGCTCACGCCCGAGGTTGCGTCGGACGATTTCAATGTGGTGCAGAGCTATCTGGCCAAACATGTCAATTTTCCTGTGAACCTGCCCCGGAACAAGCGATACACGTTGGTCGGAGGCGCCTGCACGCGGTACAACAACGAACCTGTCGCGAATGTCGTCTTCCGGCAAAATCGCAAATTCATTTATGTGTACGAGGTGAATTTCCGGTGCGTCGAGCACGGCCGCAACCTGAATCTCCCCCCGCGTGCTCTGGACCAGCTTCGTGCTACAGGCTGGTACTTCGAGAATCCATTGCCGGAGTGCACGCTCGCGGTTTGGATTGTCGATTCCACCGTGTGCTGTGCGGTGGGCGATATCCCCCAAGATCGGATGCTCGCCTTCCTGAAGGAACCCCAGTAATCCGGATGCAATCCCGCCTCATCGTCGCACTGCCGGCGCTGATCTTCCTCCTCATCGCCGGATGCGCGAAAAAACAGGCCCGCACGGACGAATCGCCGTCCCCGGCGAAGGGAGGAGCGATCGTGGCAGACGTGGCCAACGTCGTGAAGCGACCCGATCGAGCCCCCAATTTCTCGTGGAAGGACAGTACGGGGAAGGCGATCGATTTCGATTCCTACCGGGGAAAAGTCACAGTCGTTAATTTTTGGGCAACCTGGTGCGCGCCCTGCAAGAGGGAGCTTCCCGATCTCGTTGCCCTCAGCCGGGAGATGGCCGACCGGAATGTGAAGTTCATCGGGGTCTCAACGGACAGAGGCCCGAACATCATCGAAGACGTGCGCGCGTTCGTCAATGAGCACGGCATTCCATATCCGAATATCGTGTCGAACGAAGATCTTGAGGATGCGTTCGGCAATCCACGCATGATTCCCACTTCCTATCTGATCGACGCCGACGGCAGAATTGCCCAGACTTTCGTTGGCATGCGATCCAAAGAATTCTTCGCACAGGCAATCGCCGCACTTCTCAAGTGAGATCCCGTCGTTCCGCAGGGAACGGCTCATGTCTGTGGAAAAACCCTCCGGCAAAGAACACGAAATGCCCGGCCCCGGCTCTCGTTAACAGTACCAAATATCCGAACAACTGCCTTACGATGTTTCGCTCACCGGCGAAATTGTCGGACCGGGAAAAGGGAATTACACAAGCCTGGTACGGATCGATCCTCTTTCAAGTTGGTTAAACCGGCGTTGCAGACTTCTCTGAATCGAGCTCTCGGCTTCCTGGGGCTCCGGCGCAACATCCTTGTCATGCTTGCAGGGGTCTTCGCGCTGGGTCTGGGAGAGGAACTCTGGTCGCGCTTCATCCCAAAGTATCTCGAATTCCTCGGCGCCGGTATCTGGATCATCGGGATTTTCGGCGTTGTCAAGGACCTGCTGGAC
>VBOC01000172.1 GCA_005877655.1 Ignavibacteria bacterium | reverse complement strand
CGGGGCAAGAATGTTCATGGAAGAACCGATCGGGAAACGGGTGAACGTGGAGCGGACGGAGGAGGCACTCGCGCTCAAGCCCGACGTCATCAGTACCGCCTGCCCCTTCTGCATGACGATGCTGACCGACGGCGTGAAGGCGAAAGAAGCGGCTGAGAAGGTTCAGGTGAAAGATATCGCGGAACTTGTTCTGGAGGCGATCGGTGGCTGAGGGTTGGGCCGCAATCGTTGGATCGTCGTTTGTGGCGACCCAAAAAATGATGCTACCGGTCCATACCCGCCATCGGGTGCCGGCGGATCAGCATGAGGATGGCCGATTGGGAAACGATCAGGTACTTTTTCTCTTCGTACTCCATCTAGATCGCCTGTTCGCGAAGGAAAATGGCATAGTCTCCCTCCTCGGCCTGGAGGGGAATGTACTTCACCGGATCCTTGGGAGTGGGCGACCATGATTCCTGGTCGATGTAGTTCGGGTTCGGCACGGGGAAGCCGTGCGGTCCCTGTCGCTATCCGGAATGACCAGGACTTTGTCCCCCACCACGATCATCTCTTTTCTGCCCGAACTGTCCACGCTCTCTCTCCTTAATCAATCATACAATTTTCCGTGCCGGGGCGCAAACTCCCTACACGAGTTTCGCCCCGAGCTCCCGCCGAGCTTTCCGCGAACTTCCCCCGAACGTCCATTGAGAAAGCCCGAGCCGGCGGCTTATCGGTTCGCGAGGAATCGTTTCAATTCCTCGAATCCGCCGAATGTTTTTGTGACGCATCCGAGAATCCATCCGGGAAGATCGTGCAAAGGGTAGCTCGTCACGAGGTAGACCGGTTTTCCAAAATATCTGGCCATTGTCAATTCTCCTTTCGTTCCGGCGCCTTTGGCGGCCCCCTCATCCCAGAAACAGATGACATAATCCGTCCGCTCCGCGATTTCCCGGCAGTCGATTTCAACAAGACTTCGGACAATTGTTTGATATAATCCGACGTTATCCCTCTTGAGGGCCCGGAAATCGACGTTTGGATGATGGGTGCTGAAGAAGCGGTTGCTTTCGACATTGGGGTTGAACACTTCGTGCCGGAGATCGGCCTCGAGCCACTTCTGGAGTTCCCTGCGCCACTCAAGGCCCTCTCCTTCGGCATACTCCATTCCACCCGACAGGTACACGCGCATTCCGGTCATCCAAAGCTGTTGAGGTCAAGGAAATGGTAGAAGAGCCGGTACCCCGCCCACATGACGGTTCCGACCACGAGTGGGATCGAGAGGTTGTCGTCGATGTCGACCGGGAGAGCCTCGACGATCGCGCCGGCAAGTGCCGCGGCGGCGCCAATCGCATATTCGCCCAACTGATAGTCGAGCTTCGGGAGTATCGCAACCACAACGAGTGCGCTGAGAAGGAACCCGGCGCTCCCCTCCAGGCTCTTTCCAAGGAACCGATGCCGTCCGAACCGCTTGCCGATCAAGGCGGCAGCGAGATCGGCGATGATCAGAATGACGAAACTCGTCACCGCGATGATCTTCGGAAAGATCAGAACGGATAACGTCGCCGCGATCAGGACATAGGTCGCGCCGTTCAGGCGCTTCTTCTCTTTGCTGGTTTCGCTCGTCCTGAGGAGCCATCCGAACGTCCGGTAAAACCATGTCTCGATGGGGCGGTGATAGTACCGGCCGACGTCGATGACGGCGAACGCCAGCGTGAGGGGGATCAGAACCCCGAGCGCCACGATGCGCGGCGTGTGAAAGTAGAAAATGGGAATGGCGAGGGAACAGAGGTGGATCGATTTGCGAATGAGCTCGATACGATAGCTATCGCTATCGGAAAGCGGATCAGGACTTCTGAACGTCTCCGCTCTGGTCCGGTGGGGATTGTTCGTCAATGGTGGCTTTCAACGCTTGTTCTTGTCCATTTGTCCGGCGCTCGATCGGGGGCAGGGTTTCTCCGCGAATCACTTTATCAATCTCCTCGCCGTCGAGGATTTCCCGTTCGAGAAGGGCCGCGGCGAGCCGGTGCAACGCGTCGATGTTCTCGCGGAGGATGTTCTCCGCGCGCTCCATCCCCTTGCTGATGATTTTCCTTACCTCCTCATCGATGGCAACGGCGGTCTGCTCAGAGTAATTCTTCGATCGTGTGATCTCTCTTCCGAGAAAGATTTCTTCTTCCTTCGCGCCGTAGGCGAGGGGTCCCAGGCGGTCGCTCATGCCCCACTCGCAGACCATCTTGTGCGCGAGATTCGTTGCCCGTTCGATGTCGTTGCCGGCGCCGGTTGTGAACTGATTGAACACAAGTTGTTCCGCCGCCCTCCCTCCGAGAGCGTAGGCAATCATGGCTTCGAGGTACTCCTTCGAGTACGTGTGTTTCTCGTCGATCGGGAGATATGTCGTGACCCCGAGCGCCCGGCCGCGCGGGATGATCGTGACCTTGTGCACCGGATCGGCTTCGGGGACCTTTCTGGCGACGAGAACGTGGCCGGACTCGTGGTAGTCGGTTATTTTTTTCTCGGCATCCGATATGATCAGGCTCTTCCTCTCGATCCCCATCATGACTTTGTCTTTCGCCTCTTCGAAATGATGCAGCGTAACGGCTTTCTGGTTTTGGCGCGCGGCCAGAAGGGCCGCTTCATTGACGAGATTGGCCAGATCGGCTCCCGCGAGTCCGGGAGTGCCCTTGGCGAGGACATCGAGCTTTACATCGTCGTCCAGAGGAATGTTCCGCGTGTGCACTTTCAAGATTCCCTCGCGCCCGCGAACATCAGGCCGGTCGACGACCACTTGCCGGTCGAAGCGGCCGGGCCTCAGCAGCGCCGGATCGAGCACGTCCGGCCTGTTCGTCGCGGCGATGATGATGACGCCGCTGTTCTGCTCGAACCCATCCATCTCCACGAGGAGCTGGTTCAACGTTTGTTCCCGTTCATCGTGCCCTCCGCCCAGTCCCGCACCCCGGTGCCGGCCGACGGCGTCGATTTCATCTATGAAAATGATGGCGGGGGCATTCTTCTTTCCGGTCTCGAACAGGTCCCTGACGCGGCTCGCACCGACGCCGACAAACATCTCGACAAATTCGGCGCCGGAGATTGAGAAGAAGGGGACTCCCGCCTCGCCAGCCACTGCCCGCGCGAGGAGCGTCTTGCCCGTGCCGGGGGGGCCGAGGAGGAGGACGCCCCGCGGAATCTTACCCCCGAGCCGTTGGAACTTGGAAGGTTCCTTCAGAAACTCGATGATCTCCTGCAGCTCGACTTTCGCCTCGTCGGCGCCGGCGACATCCTGGAACGTCACCTTCGGCGAGCCTTCATTGATGCTCTTCGCCCTGCTCTTGCCGAATGAAAAAATACCTTTCGTGCCGATCCCCTGCATCCGTCTCATAATGATAAGCCAGACGACGAACAGCAGCACCCAGGGCAGCACGCTGAGGAGCGCGTTCATCCACGTATTGTCTTCCTTCGTGATCGTGAAGCGAATCTCCTTGTCATTCCACTCCTTCACAACCGTACCGTCGATGTACGGGAGGGTGACGACAAAGCGCTGGGCGGGAATGGTCCTCCCGCTCGAGGTCGTGACGTCAACGGGCTTTTTCAGGATCCCGTGAAAGTCGTAGTTGTTGAGATCCGACTTCTTGATCGTCGCGCTGGAGATCTGTCCGTCTTTCAGGAGGGATTGGTATTGCGTATAGTCCAATTCATATTCGGTCCCTTCCTGCGACTTGAACAGCGTCATCACGATGAACACGCCCAGGATAATGGCCGACCAGCTCAAGACGACTTTGAGGACTTTCCCCCAATTGAAATCGTCGTCGCCGCGGAACTGGTTCTTCGAAGGCCGGTTTCTGCGGGGTCTCGGAAGCTTCCGGCGCAGCTGCCTGTCATTCATGCGCTTTAGGTCTTGCTGATCTTTTTCCATTTGTTATTCTAACGCTTTCCTGCATCCGTTCGTTCATCGTCAATGCGGTAGATCGCCCGAAGATTCCTGACCTTCTGCGAATAATCGAGCCCGTACCCGATGACGAAATAGTTCGGAATGACGAAACCGACATAATCGATCTGTACGGGGATTTTGGCCGCATCCTTCTTGTACAAGAGTGTTACGACCTTATAAGACCTCGGCTTTTGCTGGGATACGAGCCGGATCATGAAGTCGACCGAGAGGCCCGAGTCGACAATGTCTTCGACGATGATAATGTCTCTCCCCTCGACCTGTCAATTGAGCTCCTTTAACAATGTCACATTTCCCGAGCTGATCTTCGCGTCGCCGTAGCTCGAAAGCTTCATGAAATCGATCTCGCAGTCGATGCTCACGTTCCTGATCAGGTCTGCCATGAAGACGAAGGCCCCGTTGAGAATACCGATGAAAATCGGAACCCGCCCTTTGTATTCCCTGCTGACCTTCCTGCCTAACTCCTCGACGCGCGCCTGGATCTTTTTCTCCGTCAGAAAGAGGACAAACCGGTCGTTATTGACCCTCAAATATTTCTTCATTCAACGTGTGCATATCGGGGGGTATATTCGAGCTTCAGAATTCTCACGGTTTTCGGTGTAATCTTGTGCCGCTCATCCAGCCGCATGCCGCAAATCCAGACGATTTCGCCGTTTGAAACAAGAATCGGAATCGCCATCTTTTGAAATAACGGAATTTTTTCGTCAATAAAAAAATCGCTCAATTTCTTCTTCTCCTGCATGCCGAGGGGAATAAACCAGTCGCCTTCCTTCCAGTTCCTGAGAAGGCATTCCGGGGCCATCGTATCGGCATCGACATACTCGACGTTCGGGTCGGCGGAAAGGGGAGCCTGTGCGGATGCACTCGATCCGAAGCCAAACCGGTCGAACTGGTACCTGCGTCTCAGCTCAATAGGATGCTGGAAGGGAGTCACTCGGTTATTCCGCATGAAGATCAATTGGTCACGGTTCCTGCAGAAGACGGCGTCTTTGGCGATTGAACACGAGGTTCCTGTCTCCCCGTCTGCGACCCGAATCATACTCTTCACAGTGGCAAAATCGATTTCCTTCGCCGTAAACTCCCGGGCGGTGTGCAAGAGCACGTGCTCCCGCAGAAACACCGGCTGCGCGCGGAACGCCGTCAGATCGAGGATGATGCTGCCCTCAGATCCCCTGACGAGCAGTCCGGGCATGATGTTGCGGGCCTGCTCGTTCAGGTACTCTTCCAATTGATCGAACAGCTCTGCGGTCCTGCTCAAGGTCCCGATGAGATTCGGATTGATATTCTCGCGGATGAGGGGAATCACATCGTGCCTGAGGAAGTTTCTGGTGTACTCGCGCTCTGCATTCGAAGCATCTTCCCGATACGATACTTTCCGCTCGGCGGCATATCCTTCGATCTGTTTTCGCGTCGCGAACAGGAGGGGGCGAATGATGGACTGATCGTTTCTTCGCACAGGGATGCCGGAGAGCCCGTGCACCCCGGCCCCGCGGAATAGATTAAACAGGATCGTTTCCGCATTGTCGTCTGCATGATGGGCTGTAGCAATTTTCTGGTATCCGAGCGAGGAACGAAGCTTTTCGAAGAACGCATACCGGAGGTTCCGTGCGCATTCCTCAACCGAGAGCTTTTGCGCTTCGGCGGCTGCCCGGGTGTTCGCACGTTCTACGTAACATTCGAGTCCGCGCGCCAGGGCGACCGACCGGAGCAACGCCTCATCGCGGTCGGATTCGATTCCGCGGAGCTGATGATTGAAATGCGCCACCGAGAGCGTGAGCTGGGAGTCCCGTTTTAAGTCGTCAAGTGCATCCAGCAGCACCATCGAATCAAGACCGCCGCTGACTGCCAGAATGATCTTCTCGCCCCGGTCGATGAGCCGAAAATCGCGGATGAATCTCCGCATGTTGCCGAGGAATGGCTCAGTCGCCGTCATGACCAATCTCGTTACAGTATAAAAAAATGCCTTTCAGACTGCCGGATCTGAAAGGGGATTCCAGGCCGTAGCGGAGGAGGGAGTCGAACCCCCGACACACGGATTATGATTCCGTTGCTCTAACCAACTGAGCTACTCCGCCGTAAGTACTTGAAAAT
>VBOC01000028.1:1816-5230 GCA_005877655.1 Ignavibacteria bacterium | reverse complement strand
TAGCGATCACGCACGTGCCAGTTGAAACCAACATCAGCGCACGCCCGTCGCGTCTTTTTGGGTCAGCGGGGGAGTACATGGGCAGATCGCTCACCACCCTCATTCGCGCCTATACGATGTATCGACCACTGAGGGTCTTCAGCGCCATCGCCGGCATCCTCATTGTAGTGGGGCTTACCCTGGTGGGAAGGTTTTTCTACTTCTATTTGACACTCGCTCACGTCCAGGCCGGACACGTACAATCGCTCATCATCGCAGCGATCATGCTTGTCATTGGTTTTCAAGTTTTTCTGTTCGGTCTGCTTGCTGACATCACTGCAAAGAATCGCAGGCTCCTAGAAGACGTTCTGCTGCGCGTCAAGAAAATGGAGATGGATGCGGGCAGGCAAGACTGACCGGAGAATTCTTCTGACGCTCAATGAAAATTCCTCTCATTCGTTGTGAGAATCCAGATCATCACCAGTTCCTACCCATCACATCACGCCGACGCGACCAGTGCCGCTGGGCTGTTCATTCGCGATTTTGCACTCGAGCTAGTTCGACGGGGGCATAGTGTTATCGTAATAACCGCCGGGAGGAAAAAGAGCTATCAAGGCGATCAGGGCATCACGATTATTCCGGTCTCTTGGCTGGGCGGCGATCGCGAGCTTGCCTCGCTGAGTTTCATCAATCCCCTCAATTGGCTCGTGACTATCCATTTTCTCTGGAATGGCTGCAATAAAGCGGCGAAGATTACCCGGCAGTATGGTGTTGAACGATCTCTTTGTATGTGGATTGTGCCGGCGGGTATCTTAGGTTGGTGGGCGAAGAGAAAGACTAAATCACCGTATGACGCATGGGCGCTTGGATCTGATATATGGAGGATCAGAAAACTTCCTTTTGGTTCGTGGGTCTTAAGAAAAATCATTCTCAATGCGGATCATGTGTACGCAGACGGATTGCGATTACAGTCGGACGTGCAGTCGATATCACCGAAGGTTTGCCAGTTTCTCCCATCGAGCAGAAGGCTTCCTCAGCCTGTTCCGAACCTAGCCCCGCTCGAGCCGAGCGATTGCATCCATTTTCTCTTTGTTGGGCGTTACCACTCTAATAAGGGACCGGACATACTGATTGATGCCGCGGCCAAACTTCCCCCGCCCCTATTAGAAAAAACCCGATTTCATATGTTTGGCTACGGAGTTCTCCGCGATGAACTCCACTCAAAGGTCAGGCGGCACCGATTGAATAGGTACGTTCTTGTTCGCGAAGTTATTGAGGCTCAAGAATTATCAAACTATCTGTCCAGATGCGATTACGTTGTCATCCCCTCAAGGGTTGAAAGCGTTCCAGTGGCATTATCGGATGCAGCCCAGATATCGGTGCCTCTCATTGTTTCGGACGCGGGTGATATGGGCGACCTTGTCCGTGATTACAATGCTGGCTTTGTATTTCGAAAAGGAAACTCGACGGAATTGGCAGAGAAGCTGATGGAGGCGGTTCGGTCTGATCCTAGTATTTTTCACAGAGGTGTCCGGTCGCTTTCGACAAAGTTTGATATAAGCGAAACCTGCGGATCGTGGCTGAATGATATTGGACTAATCAACACCAAACTCGTTTGAAACATTTGTCAGCATCATCAATCCGTTTAGTGATTTTCACCTCATGGTCGTCTCCTTACAGTCCATTGATTCTTCAAAAAGTAGTGGAAAGGCACGGGGCTTGTATCCAGGCGATAGTCAAAGTAAGGGTCGACCGGAGACGGTCCGCGTGGAAACGATTCCTCTCCGTCGTGAGACGGGCCGGCCTGCGTTACGCGCTATTGAAATCCCTGTTGCTCGGGTCAATAAGGATAAAGCAGGCGTTGGGACTCTACCCCAGCATTTGCTCATTGTGCCGGAAATATCGAGTTCGGCGCCTAGTTTTGGGGTCCTTAAAAGCGCAAGAGACGGTGGAGGCGGTCAAAAGACTTGAGCCCGATGTTGTACTCTCGGTCCTTTTTGAAAAAATCTTCCCACTGGAGATCCTCCAAATTCCGAGCCAAGCCGCCCTGAATCTTCATCCCGCGCCTCTTCCCCGGTACGCGGGAATTGCACCGACATTTTGGGTGCTCAGCAGAGGAGAGCGCGAAACGGGGGTAACTCTTCACTACATGGATGAAGGAATCGATACGGGAGAGATCTATTTACAGAAGAGGGTCGAAATAGGGAACCGTGACTCCGTTCATTCGTTGTATGTAAGGTGTTGCACCGCGGGATCAGACCTCTTATCGGAGGCGATCGAAATGATGTTAAAGGACCGGTGGGATAGAACGCCACAACAAGAAGGGGGCACCTACTTTTCCGCTCCAACGCAGGATGCTTATCGCTTGCTGAGGAAGCATGGTCACTCCCTCTTTTCAATCGCAGATTTTCTTTGGCCGTCACCGTGAAAAAGTTGCTACTTTACGGCGGCCGTTTCCTAACGCTCGCCTCGCTCGTTTTCCTTATTCTTACATTCCAAAAGCACTTCGCTGAAATTCCACGCTTCGCTTTGAATGCGATGTCCGTGAGTGGTTTGCTTGCGACCATCGCGTTCGTTATGATGTGTTCGGGATTAGGGAGTTATGCGTGGGTAGTCCTCATGCGCGGGGCAAGAATCGTACTTCCCTTCCGTCTGGCCTACGTAATTCTGGGAAAATCACAAATTCGTAAGTACTTACCGGGAAATATCTTTCATTATCTTGCTCGATTGACTGAAGGAAAAAGATACGGTCTCGCTACCGAACCAATAATTCTCAGTACCGGAGTAGAAACTCTCATCGCCGCGGGTACGGCGGCCATGGGTTCGAAGAAAGTACGGACTTTGATATCGAGAGTCTTGTTTCTCGGAATCATTCCGCCGCTCTAATTCTGTTACTGATCATATCAGTGGGGGTAATTGGTGCATTCTACATTTCTCCGGCATCCCGTCGGTGGGTGACTTCCCGATTTTCATTCCTCCGCTTGAATATAGTGCTTCCTCCGATGATTCTTTTTGCGATTATGGATGTTTTCATAGGATTTTTTATTACTTTGCTTCTCAAAGGGATTTGGGGGATTGTCCCGCCGTGGGCGTGGTATCGCTACTCATGGGGATTCACCCTCGCATGGTTGCTTGGATTTGTGATGCCCGGAGCCTCGGGGGGAATCGGTGTTCGTGAGGCAGTGATCGTCGGTCTCTTTGGCAGTTCCCTCGGTACCGGCGTTGCCGCAGGCCTTGCAATTGTATTACGCTTGATCACAGTTGTGGGTGATTTGCTCACGTTCACCATTGCGAGCTTGTTGGACGACGACCGGGCTGTGAAATCTTAAAGGGGCGAACAATCTCGTTCTGATGGACTATGTCGGTCGCCAGTTTCATTGAAGGGAAACGGCATGCGATCGACAAACAACTTGCAGGGACCGAGGCAAACTGGTA
>VBOC01000028.1:859-1616 GCA_005877655.1 Ignavibacteria bacterium | reverse complement strand
TATGACACGGTTTTCTGCAATCAAGTCCTTGAGCACGTTTCGTCGCCGGAGAATGCATTGAGAGAGATCCATCGGATTCTTAAACCGCATGGGGTGCTCATCCTTGCCGCCCCACACCTTTCTCGTCTCCATGAGGAGCCACACGATTACTATCGTTACACTCAGCATGGTTTTGGTTTTCTACTGAAAAAAGCGGGATTTTCGGATATCCGCACGACTACAGCGGGAGGACTGCTTTCGTTCTTCTTCCATCAGGTGTCGACTGTCTTCCTGAGTGTCGTTTGGGGAATTCCTGTAGTGAGTGCGCTGTGTTTTTTTCTAAACAAGATTATTCTTGTTAAGAGTGTTGTATGGCTCGATGAGAGAGCGGGAACCCAAAGGAAATTTCCTGTTAACAATATCGCCATCGCGGTCAAGTAAGTACTTCTGAATTTCGACCCTTCGATGATCGAAGTCTTGTGTGTTTTCTCCAGACGATGCTTCACTTCATTAATGGAAGGGGCTTGAGACAGGAAAGGAATCCAGAACGTTGAAAGTCCAATGTCCTGCCTGAGGAGGAGAGCTCCTTCAGGTGTGCTGTAGAACAGATGAAAGGTCGCGTCGGCTGGAAATAATCCGACCCAATTTAAAGTATCGCAGTAGACGAATCTTGGGCTAGCCCGGTTGCAATCGCAACGATCGTTATTCTTGAAATTGATGCTGTGGAACTAACCGGTTGAAGTAATGCTGCCAAAGCTACAAACGATTGATTGTCCGT
>VBOC01000028.1:0-795 GCA_005877655.1 Ignavibacteria bacterium | reverse complement strand
GATCTGGTTTTTTTCAATCCTCAGCCGTCAATCGAGTATCTGAGGGAGTTGTATTCTTCGCAGGCAGGCTACCTGCCGAGCATCGAAGAAAATCTGAGAAGTTTTGAATCTGATCCTTCATCATGGAGACAAACGGCAGACTTCATCCTCCAAAAAGTGTATCGACATCTTCCGAAGCAAGACGGTCAGCGCATTCTTGATGTAGGATCCGCCTATGGTTTTTTTCTGATCTTCGCAAAAGAGAGCGGCCTCGATGCGTATGGCCTCGAGATTTCATCCGAAACTTCTCGGTACGCAAAGGACCACGGGATAAAGGTCCTAAACACAACGATGGTGGAGGCGAATTTTCAATACGGGTTTTTCGACATCGTTACAATGAACAACGTGCTCGAACATACGTTGGATCCAACCGCTGAGGTGGCCAAAGCATACACAATTCTGAAAAAATCCGGCATTATATTCGTTGCTGTCCCGAATTTTGATAGTCTAGTTGCGCAGGTAGATAACTATCTGTGGAAGATGAAATCGTGGCCCAACCATCTCTTCTATTTTACCGAGGCTACCCTCTCGAAGATCCTTGAAAAAGCGGGTTTTCGAGTTGCAGAGGTATTTACACATCAAGGAGAGTCTGAGTATAACCATGATGTCCGGGTCGTTCGGGACCGTCTGCAGCTCACGGAAGAGAACCAGATTCGCGAGGCAATCAGGCTCCTATGGAAGTTCCAGAAGGGCCAGGAGCTAGTTGTCATCGCTAAGAAACATTAGATAGCCGAATGAACAGAGTTTCCATGATCA
>VBOC01000014.1 GCA_005877655.1 Ignavibacteria bacterium | reverse complement strand
AAAGACGACCGGCAGCCGTTCTCGCGCCGCCCAATTCAAAGCTTCGTGAAACTCGCCCTCGCTGGTGGATCCCTCTCCCCCAGAGACGTACACAACCTCATCCTTACCCTCTCTCACCGCTCCCAGAGCCGTGCCGACCGCTTCGAGATATTGTGTGCCGGTGGGGCTCGACTGCGAGACAATCCGCCACTTCTTGTGTCCCCAATGGAACGGCATCGCGAAGCCGCCGCTGCTCGGACCTTTCGCCCTGTGCAGCGCCTCCAGGAAAACTTCCTCGACCGTGTAACCGAAGGCAAGAGAAAACGGGAGGTCGCGGTAGTAGGGATAAGCCCAGTCATACCCCGGCCGGAGGGCCATCGCCGTCGCCACCTGAACGGCTTCATGACCCGACCCACCGATATGGAAGAACACCTTGCCCTGCTTCAGGAGCAGAAGGATCTTATCATCGGTTTTTCGCGCGGTGAACATCGTCCGGTAGGCATCGAGCAGTCTTTCTTTGGAGAGCGCTTCCGGGACCTTCACTCCCGCACGACGCCCCTTCTCCAGCTCACCGTTGGTTCTCTTCCCCTTCTTCGCAGCGATCCCCGCGCGCCCTGCTTGTCCCGCACCTCCCGCTTCGCGGGACATGCGCGCCGGCGGCTTTCTTACCGGAGGCATGCCGGCTCCTCGATCTTCAAACGCGCGACCGCCTCGCTCAATTCACCAGCTGTTTCCACCACCGGTTCTGCACCGAAGACCTCGGCAAAATTATCTATGATGCGTTCAGCGACTTCGCCAAGAGGAATTTCCCTCTCCGTCAGGCGTTGAAGCGACGTGACGCCCCGGTGAAAGATCCCGCACGGTATGATCCGGTCGAAATAGGAAAGGTCGGTATTCACGTTGAGGGCAAACCCATGCATGGTGATCCAGTGGCTGACCCGAACGCCGATCGCGCAAATTTTAGAGTTGCCCGCCCAGACCCCGGTGAAGTCCCGGTCGCGCACCGCGGCGATCTGATAGCCGGCGAGCGTGCGAATCACGACCTCTTCTAGATCGCGCAGGTAGCGGTGTACGTCGCAACGATCGGGGTTTAACGAAATAATCGGATAGACAACGAGCTGGCCCGGCCCGTGATAGGTGACGTCTCCTCCCCGGTCGATCCGGCAAACCTCCACCCCCCGCCTCTTCAGCTCTTCATCGTCGGCCAGCAGGTGATCGGGATCGGCAGTTCTTCCGAGCGTATAGACATGGTTGTGTTCGTTTAACAATACCACATCGGGGATCCTTCCGGAGAGACGCAGATCGAACAGTCTCCGCTGGAGGTCCCATGCAGACCGGTAGTCGGTGAGGCCAAGATCGACGAAGTTTGTCTTTGCCATGGATTATTATAGAGCCGGATCAGATATGGATAGAATGTCCATAGGCATTCTCCGCTGCTTCCATGACTGCCTCCGCCAGCGTCGGATGCGCGTGGACGGTATTGAAAATCCCCGGGGCTGTGGTTTCGAGCGTCTTCGCCACTCCGAGTTCGGCGATCATTTCTGTCGCCTCCGAGCCGAGGATATGAGCTCCGAGAAGCTCGCCGTATTTCGCATCGAAGATCAGCTTGACGAGGCCTTCCGTCTCGCCGATAGCGCGGGCTTTCCCGCTCGCGCTGAACGGAAACCTTCCCACTTTCAACTCGTGCCCCTCCGCAATCGCCCGCTCCTCGGTCATGCCCAGGCTCGCTACCTGCGGCTGGCAGTAGGTGCAGCCGGGAATGTTATCGTAGTCGATCGGCTGGGGGCTCTTCCCCGCGATCGACTCGACGCAGACGATCCCTTCCTTGGAAGCCACGTGAGCCAGCCAGGGAGGGCCCGCGACGTCGCCGATCGCGTAAACATCCTTCACATTCGTCCGGCCAAAATCGTCCACCTGGATCCACCCCGGCTCCATGCGCACGCCGGCCGCTTCGAGGCCCATATTCTCGATGTTGCCCTGCACGCCGACGGCCATCAGCCCGATCTCGCCTGTGAATTGCTTCTTCCCCTCCGGTGCGGTGACCTGCACGGTGACTTCTTTGTTTCCTCAAACTGCTTTCCAATAGTTTTGAAATTTCTTTGTCCTCCACCGGGAGAATGTTGGGTAGCATTTCAATGAGCGTGACATGGGTTCCGAACGCGTTATAAAAGTACGCGAACTCGACCCCAATAGCACCCGCGCCGATGATGACCATCGATTTCGGAATTTTGGGCAGGACCATCGCCTCCATGTAAGATATGACCTGCTTACCGTCGATCTTCACGTTCGGGAGCGATCGGGCCCGGGCGCCCGTCGCGATGATGATCGACTTGGCGGTTACTGATTCTGTCCCTTTTCCGTCTCTCGTGACTTCGATCTTGCCGTTTCCGGCGAGTATGCCCCGCCCTTTGATATGCTCGATCTTGTTCTTCTTAAAGAGATACTCGACCCCTTTGGAGTTCCTGTCGGCTACGTCCCGGCTCCTCTTGACGATCTTGGGGAAGTCAAATTTCAGCTCCTTGCAACTGATCCCCCATTCCTCCGCCTCCTTGAAATGGCCATACACCTCGGCGTTTTTCAAAAGCGCCTTGGTCGGGATACAGCCCCAGTTCAGGCAAATCCCTCCGAGCTTGTCCTGTTCGATGACCGCCGTCGTGAGACCGAGCTGCGAGGCCCGGATAGCGGCCACGTACCCCCCGGGTCCGCCTCCGATGATCGCAAGATCAAATTGTCGTTCGGGCATGGGGCCTTAATGGAAGGAAAAAACGGTTCCGCAGCGTGTGGGAAGCGAGAGGCGGGCGATAGGCTGCGTCATGACGAAAAAATATATGAAATAGCGGCGGAAAAGTCAAAGATGCCCGGGGTGCTGCGGCTCAGTTTTATTGCATCTTTCTGTTGAATTGCGTATCATTGCTTCCGCATAAAGATGGCAGCCGCGAGCCGAACCCCTAGCCCCAATGAGAAGATCGTCGTCACCAACCGCAGAGCGCTTCACGATTATTTTGTCCTCGATCGGGTCGAGGCGGGAATCGTCCTGAAAGGGACAGAGGTGAAGTCCCTCAGGCAGGGCAGCGCCAACCTGCAGGACGGTTATGGGATCGTAAGAAATGGTGAAGTCTGGCTCGTCGGCCTGCATATCAGTCCATTTGAGAAAGGCAACATCAATAACCACGATCCGAAACGCGATCTGAAATTACTCCTGCACAAGCAGGAAATCCGCCGGCTCTTTGGAAAGCTCTCGGAAAAAGGGTTGACGCTCGTCCCTCTCAGGATCTATTTTAAGGGGAATGTTGCGAAAGTAGAGCTGGGGCTGGGGCTTGGAAAGAAATCCTACGACAAGAGGCAGGCGATCGCGAAACGCGACGCTGACCGGCAGATGCGCCGCGCGTATGCCCGTTCGTAAGACCTTGAGAGCGCACCGGAACCTGCACCGGTTCCCCCGCCCGACCCTTAGAGTTCACGCCTGTTCGACACTAGATTCCCAACTACATTTCACGATCTGAAGGAGCTCCAGAAGTGTACATACCCTCAAAGATTTTCTTCACCAAAGGAGTCGGCCGCCACAAGGACTACCTCCAATCGTTCGAGCTCGCGTTGCGCGATGCGAAGATTGAGAAGTGCAACCTGGTGACGGTATCCAGCATCTATCCGGCGGGATGCAAACGCATACCGGCGGAAGACGGATTGCAACTTCTGCAGGCGGGACAGATCACCTTCGCCGTCATGGCTCGCAATGCCACCAATGAGCCCAACCGTCTCATCGCAGCCTCGCTCGGAGTCGCCACGCCAGCAGACAGCACCCAGTACGGCTACCTGTCCGAACATCACCCCTACGGCGAGACCGATGAAAAAGCGGGAGAGTACGCGGAGGACCTTGCGGCCACGATGCTCGCGACCACGCTTGGGGTGGAGTTTAATGCGGACACCGGATGGGATGAACGGGAGAAGCTTTACAAGATCGTGAAGACCTACAATATTACGCAGTCAGCCGAAGGCGACAAGAACGGACTCTGGACGACCGTTCTTGCGAGCGCCATTCTCCTACCCTGAGATCCCCTCCTCAACGACCCCGGTAACTTGAGGGGCATCTTGCCGACACGCCGATCAAGAGCCGAAGACACCGAAGAGTACCCGAACCGCCTCCCGAGCAATTCAATACCTCCGGTGCTCTCGACTGAAACGTCGTTCCAATCGGGGCATTTGATTAAATCGTGCGTAGCAAAGTGATCCAGTGGAGGACTAATATAGGGAAGGACATCGGCTGTGTCAAGCAAAAACAAGCCGCCGGAGAAAAAAACGTGCCGGTGTGACTCTCGTTACATCGCCGACTGATACTCGGAGTAGGTCTTTACGACGCTCGTGACATAGTCGATCGTCTGGTGGGCCTCTCCGAAATATCCGCTCGGGGGTTTGCCGTTCGGCCAGACCGTTTCGTGGAGCGAATAGCATCGCTTCGACAGGAGGGGCAGGGTGCTTTGTATCGACGACCAGCTTCCGGGGTTCTCGCCGATGTAGGCTGCGAGCACCTGAGCGTCACAAATTCTGGCAGGCCCCGCATTGTAGGCGGCAAGCGCGAGGCGAAGGCGATCTCTCGCCCTCACTCCTTTGAAATGCGAATAGAGTTTTGAAAAATAGTAGACCCCGACACGGATATTTTCAACGGGGTGGCCGGTCCCGGCCAGATCAAGTTTATCACGGATTTCCATCGCCGTGACAGGCATGATTTGCATGAGGCCGATCGCTCCTCGCTCGCTTCGCGCTTCCTCATCAAATTGCGATTCTTGTTTGATAATCGCCAGAATCAGCCTGTAATCGACCCCATACAGTGCAGAATAACGCTTTACTGCCCGAAATTCAACATTCTCGAAATTCGACAAAGAAGGGTCTCCCGATACCGCACGGCTCCCCTCTGTTACAAGGGAGTTCTCCCGCGCTGCCTTCAAGACATCTTCGGGTGACAGGGGGTCGAAGCATTTCTCGGCCCCGAAAACGAAGAGTGCGGCAAGCGGCAGGATGTGGCCATATGTCGTAATTCTCAATTGCAAGGGATACCTCCACATAATTGAGAGTGAGCGGATTACGATTAAAAACAAATACTTAGGTAGGGAACTAAAGGAATGTACCTGAATGCCGGATGAATGTCAATGGGGGGCGATCATAAACCGGTAAATCGTGCTTCCCCTTTGATCGCCGCCACATCCCGCGGAATGCATGCGCGTGATCCGCCTCAACGAAAACCGGTGATGCGGCTCACGACTGCGCTCAATCCGGCCGCCCGTGAAAGATTGGATCCCGATTCGAGCCCTTCCAGCTTGTCAAGTAGAGGCTGTCACCCTGTCTTCGTTCGGGATGCCGGAAGGTCGATTATTTACACGCATTCGCGATTAGTCATTCCCATTCGATTGTCGAGGGGGGTTTCGAGCTGATGTCATATACAACACGGTTTACTCCCCTCACTTCGTTTACAATCCTGGTTGAAACGGTCGCAAGGAGGCCGGGGGGAAGTTGGGCCCAATCGGCGGTCATTCCGTCCAAACTCGTCACGGCGCGAAGCGCAACGACCTGATCGTACGTTCGCTGATCTCCCATCACGCCGACCGTATGGACGGGCAACAGTACGGCAAGGGCCTGCCACAGAGAGTCGTACAATCCCGCCTTCCGGATCTCCTCTTCGAAGACTTGATCCGCGGCGCGGACTATTTGAAGCTTTTCCGGTCCAATGCTTCCGATGACTCTTACGGCAAGGCCGGGACCGGGGAACGGGTGCCGGCCGATGAGTTCCGCGGGAAGGCCGAGAAGCCGGCCCACTTCGCGGACCTCGTCTTTAAACAGTTCGCGAAACGGCTCGATCAGCTTCAGATGCATCGTCTCCGGCAAGCCTCCCACGTTGTGGTGCGATTTGATTGTGTGGGATGGGCCCCGGAACGACGTCGATTCGATCACGTCCGGATACAACGTGCCCTGGGCGAGGTACCCCACATTCCCGATCTTGCGCGCTTCCTGTTCGAAAATCTCGATAAACGTTCTTCCGATGATCTTCCGCTTCTGTTCAGGGTCGGTGATCCCCTGTAACCCTGCAAGAAATGTCTCGGTGGCGTCGACATAGGCGACGTTAAAATGATAACGTTCGCGGTGGAGTTGAAGGACCGAGTCGCTCTCGCCTTTCCGCATCAGGCCGTTGTTGATATGTATGCAGCGGAGCTGGTCCTTTATCGCCCTGTGAAGCAACACTGCAAGCACCGAAGAATCCACCCCTCCGCTGAGCGCGCAGATGACGTTCTGAATTCCGACCTCGGCGCGAATCTCGCCGGTTTTATCCTCGACAAACGAACCGGCATTCCAGCCGCCCTGGCATCCGCATACGGAATAGAGGAAGTTCCTCAGGATCTCCTTCCCCCTGGCCGTGTGCGCGACCTCCGGGTGAAACTGCACGCCGAAAATTTGTCGCTCCTTATTTCTGATCGCGCAGATCGGCGAACTCGGCGAGTGGGCGATCCGCTCGAAGCCGGCCGGCATTTTCACGAGTGCGTCGCCGTGACTCATCCAGACCGGCGTCCGGTCGCCTTCGATCCCGCGGAATAAATCGCTCGCATCGTCAATCGAAACTGTTGCGGCGCCGTATTCCCTTTTCGCGGAGGGATCGACCCGCCCGCCCAAGCGGTGCGCAATCACCTGGAGCCCGTAACAGATCCCGAGAATTGGCATCCCCAACTCGAAGAGCTCCGCGGCGGGAAGCGGCGCATCCCGATCGTACACGCTCGCCGGCCCGCCCGAGAGAATAATCCCCTTAGGATTCATCGACCGGATTTTCCCGGCGGGGAGGTTGAATGGATGGAGCTCGGAATAGACCCCCAGCTCCCGCACCCGCCGCGCGATAAGCTGAGAATATTGCGAACCGAAGTCGAGGACGAGGATAAGCTCCCGGGACTGAATCACGCAGCTTTCTCCTGCAGAAGCTGCCGCGAATAGAAGAGCCCGATCGCCGGACCGAGGGCCAGGAACAAGAACAGATACTTCGCACCGACATAGTGCGACAGAAACGATGTGACCTCGATGCTCACAATCGTAATCGCAAATCCGATGCAATTCACTATTGTTAGTGCTGAACCGAGGGAGTTCGACGGGGCATACCTCGCCACCATCGCCGAAAACTGGGGCGAGTCGCCGACAACGACGATGCCCCAGAGAAGCAACACGGCGAGAAAGATCTGAACCGGCAGCCGGAATAAAAGCGGGGACACGATGCAGCAGGCGCCAGAGAGAGCAAGCTGCGCCAGTGCGACTCGCGCGCTCCCCCACCGATTGGATGCGATTCCTCCTCCGGCGCAGCCGAGCGAGCCTGCGGCGATGATCGCGAAGGCCCAGAGGGACGTGTTGAAGCCGGCGCCGGGTCCGCCCGATCGATAGACCGAGAGGAGGAATGGGAGAAAAGCGTAGAAGGTATAGAGCTCCCACATGTGCCCGAAATATCCGAAGGCCGCCGAGCGCACTCCCTCCGTGCGGAAAATTGCACGCAATGATCCGGCGTCAAATTTCGCCCGTTGCGTATTCCACGGGCCGTCCGGCACGAGGAGGTACATCAGGATCCCCCCGAGAGCGGAAATGATCGAGACTGCGAGGATGACGCCCTCCCAGGGGATCCCGTTTGCAGAACCTGTCCCGTACGCGGGACCGGCGCTTTTCAAAAGATGGGGAAAGGATGTCCCCAGAACCAAAGCGCCGACAAGAAATCCGAGGGCGTTCCCGAGACCTTCCCGATACCAGCCGGCGGCAATTTTCATTCCCACCGGATAGATTCCGGCCAGCGCAACGCCGGTCAGGAACCGCAGCACGATGAGAGAGGGAAGTCCGCTCGCGAGCACAAGCACGAGCGCGTTGAACAGAGCCCCCGCAAGAGAGCATGCTGCGAAGAGAATTCTCGGAGAGAGGCGATCAGGCAGTCCGAAAAACGAAAAGCCCAGGGTCCCAAGGATGAAGCCGAATTGGACCGCCGACGTCGTGATGCCGACGAGGTCACCGTGAAGATTCAAGTGAGACTGTAGTTCGGGAAGGACGGCATTGCTCGCGAACCAGAGCGAAGTCCCGAAAAACTGTGAGAGAATGATCACTGGGAGAATCCGGCGGGGAGGAACCGTACGATTGCCGGGCGGATCCGGACGAGGGAACTCCTGGTTCATCCCCTTCGTCTGTTGAGCGAGCCTCGCTTGGGAGCGAAATCCCGTGTGATATTCGCCGGACTCAGCGCCCCTACAATGGTCGGCCGCTCCATCATGCCTCGGCCTTAACTTCGCCGTAGGCTTCAACCGGCGGACAGGTGCAGACAAGATGGCGGTCGCCGTAGGCGCTGTTGATCCGGCCGACCGCCGGCCAGAATTTGCGGCTGCGCGTCCACGGAGCGGGGAAGGCCGCCTTCTCGCGGGAGTAGGGATAACTCCACTCTTCCTTCGCGATCATCTCCGCCGTGTGGGGGGCATTCTTCAGGACATTGTTCGTTCGGTCCGCCTCCCCCCGTTCGATTTCTTCAATTTCGCGCCGGATCGCAATGAGGGCGTCGCAGTACCGGTCGAGCTCATCCTTTGCCTCGCTCTCGGTCGGCTCGATCATGAGCGTCCCCGCAACGGGGAAGGAAACCGTAGGGGCGTGAAACCCGTAATCGATTAATCTTTTTGCAATATCCTCCGCCTCGATCCCGGAGGATTCTTTGAGATGGCGGGTGTCGAGGATGAACTCATGCGCCACCGTCCCGTTCGCGGCGCGATACAGCACGGGGTAAGAGCCTTCAAGGCGTTTTGCCATGTAGTTCGCATTCAGGATGGCAATCCTCGTCGCATCGGTCAAACCAGTGGGGCCCATCAGGGCAATGTACGCCCACGAGACCATCAGGATCCCCGCGCTTCCCCACGGAGCCGCGGCAACCGCCCCCACCCCGCCGTTACCGTCGATCGGGATGATCGGGTGAGTGGGCAAAAACGGGGCGAGTTTTTCCACCACACCGATCGGACCCACTCCGGGGCCCCCGCCTCCGTGAGGGATGCAGAAGGTCTTGTGCAGGTTCAAATGGCAGACGTCGGCGCCCAGTTCCGCGGGTCTGCAGAGCCCCACCTGCGCGTTCATATTCGCCCCGTCCATGTACACCAGACCGCCGCTGCGGTGGATGATGTCGCAAATTTCGATGATCCCCTCTTCGAAGACGCCGTGCGTCGAGGGATAGGTTACCATGAAGGCGGCGAGGTCTTTCGAATGCTCGCGGGCTTTTTGCGCCAGGTCGTCTACGTCGATCGTCCCGTCCGATTTCGACTGAACGACGACGATCCGCATCCCGGCCATCACCGCGCTCGCCGGGTTGGTGCCGTGCGCGGACGAGGGGATCAGGCAGACGTCGCGCGCGCCGTCCCCGCGCTTTTCGTGATAGGCCCGGATCGCGAGAAGTCCTGCGTACTCTCCCTGGGCCCCGGAATTCGGCTGAAGGGAAATGCGGGAGAATCCGGTGATTTCTTTAAGTGCCGATGCAAGCCGGGCGAACAGCTCATGGTACCCCTCGGCCTGCTCCACCGGGACGAACGGGTGCATCTCGCTGAATTCCCACCAGCTCACCGGGATGAGCTCGGTTGTCGCATTGAGTTTCATCGTGCACGAGCCGAGCGGAATCATGCTCGTCGTGAGCGATAGGTCGCGCTCCTCCAGCGACCGGATGTACCGGAGCATTTTCGTTTCGGAATGATGCATATTGAAAACCGGATGAGTCAGATAGCCGGACGTACGCTGCTGGCTTCCCTCGTAGCCGGTTGGGATGCGGCCGGCAAGACCTGGCATTTCGATCGATGGCCGATTGCGCCCGAATACCTGAAGAAGAGTCCCAACCTCGTCTTCGGAAGAGAGTTCGTCGAGCGCGATTGCGAACGAATGATCATCGAACCAGCGGATGTTCATCTTTTCCGAGTGCAGCGCCGATTCCAGATATAGTCTCGTATCATAATCAGAAGGGCAATGAATGGTGTCGAAGAATTCTTCATGCAGATTCTTGAAGCCCAGGCGTTTCAATCCTGCGGCCAGGATCTTGGTCAGGCAATGAATCCGGCCTGCGATCGCCTTCAGACCCTCCGGGCCGTGGTAGACTGCATACATGCTTGCCATGACCGCGAGGAGAACCTGTGCGGTGCAGATGTTGGAGGTGGCTTTCTCACGGCGGATGTGCTGCTCGCGCGTCTGGAGCGCCATCCTCAGGGCAGGGCGGCCTTGCGCGTCGACGGAGACGCCGATGATTCGTCCCGGCATCAACCTCTTGTACAAATCCCGCGTCGCAAAATATGCGGCATGCGGGCCCCCGTATCCGAGCGGGACTCCGAACCGCTGCGTGTTCCCGACCGCAGCGTCCGCGCCGAACTCACCCGGCGGCTTGAGAAGCGTGAGGCCCAAGAGGTCTGCTGCGACGGCTACAAGCGCCCCGGATTTGTGGGCGCGCTCGCAGAAAGGAGCGTAGTCATTAACCGCGCCGTCGGAGGTGGGGTACTGGAGGAGGGCGCCGAATACCGGTTCGGTGAAGCGGAAGCTCTGCCAATCTCCCACGACGACCGTAATGCCGAGCGGCGTCGCCCTCGTCCGGACAACGTCGATCGTCTGGGGATGGCAGCCTTGAGAAACGAAGAAGGTTCCCCCCGTCGAGCGCCCCTTGACCGATTGAAACATCCGCATCGCCTCCGCCGCGGCAGTCGCTTCATCTAGAAGCGAGGCGTTGGCGATTTCCAGCCCGGTCAAGTCGACGACCATCGTCTGAAAGTTCACCAGCGCTTCCAGCCTGCCCTGCGCGATCTCCGCCTGGTAGGGAGTGTACGCGGTGTACCATCCGGGATTCTCCAGGACATTTCTCTGGATAATCGTCGGAGTGATCGTATCCGCATATCCCATGCCGATGAACGAGCGGTAGAGCTTGTTCTTGGATGCCATCTCCCTGAGCTCGCGCAGCACCTCGTGCTCCGGGCTTGCGGCCGGAAGATCGAGCGGGCGCCGCGTGCGGATCCGTTCGGGGACCGCGGAAAGAATCAGCTCTTCGAGCGATCCTACCCCCAGCTCTGCGAGCATCTCCCGGATCTCGGAGTCGTCCGGGCCAATGTGCCGGCGGGAAAAATCCTGGGCGTCGCTCACTTTCCGACTAGCTGCCGATATTGTTGAGCCGAGAGGAGTCCCCCTAGTTCTTCTTTCTTGGCGATCTTTATCTTCATGATCCATCCGGAGCCGAACGGCTCCTTATTAATAAGCTCCGCCGTCTTTTCCAGCTCTGCGTTCACGTCCACGACCTCTCCCGAGACCGGCGCGAACAGGTCGGAAACCGCCTTGACCGCTTCGATCGTGCCGAAGCTCTCGCCCTGCCGGACTTTTTTCCCTTTGCCGGGAAGCTCAACGAACACGATATCGCCGAGCTCGCTCTGTGCGTAATCGGTGATGCCGACAACGCCCGCATCCCCCTCGACTCGGATCCACTCGTGGTCCTTCGTATACTTGAGATTATCGGGGAAGTTCATGATTGCGCGATGTTCATGTGGGTTCTTTTGATCCATCCTTCTGATAATGCCGCTCCAGGAAGGAGGTGTCATAGTTTCCGCTCTTAAAAACATCGTTTCGCATCACCCTGCGGTGAAACGGGATCGTCGTATGCACCCCCTCGACCGTAAACTCCTCGAGCGCGCCCGCCATTTTCTGCACCGCCTCGGCGCGCGTGGGGGCGAAGACGATCAACTTCGCGAGCAATGAATCGTAAAACGGCGGAACGTGATAACCCGCGTAGCAATGCGTGTCGCACCGAACCCCGAAACCGCCCGGCAGATGAAAGCTCGTCAGCTCGCCGGGCGATGGCCGGAAG
>VBOC01000171.1 GCA_005877655.1 Ignavibacteria bacterium | reverse complement strand
AATCGCGCCGCCGTTTACGTTGAGCTTTTCGGGATCGATATGGAGATCGCGGACGACGGCGATCGACTGGGATGCAAACGCTTCGTTGAGTTCAATCAGGTCGATGTGGTTCATGGTCAGCCCTGCCTTCCGGAGGGCGCTCTCTACCGCAGGTACGGGACCGATCCCCATGTATCGGGGATCGACGCCGGCGACTCCCGTTGAAACGAGGCGGGCGATCGGCTTCCAGCCCATTTTTCCGGCCAGGCCTTCCGCGGTGACGAGAAGTGCCGCGGCTCCGTCGTTCAATGAGGAGGAATTCCCTGCAGTGACGGTTCCGTTCTTCCGGAAGACCGGCTGAAGTTTCGCGAGCTTTTCGGGTGAAGTATCGGGACGGGGGCCTTCATCCTGCACGATGACGCGAACCGCCTTGTCACCCACCTGCTTGTAAACAGGGTGTTCTTGGTGCGCCCGACCGAATCGCTCTTCATAACTGCGTACCAATTTTCGGTCGGCCTCCGATAGCCGCGACTTATCAGGCAGGTCCTGATAATCCACGAATAAGACCTTCTTGCCAGACGGAACGTCGACAGGGATGATCTCGTCGCGGAACCTTCCGTCCCGTTGAGCGGCGACCGCTTTCATATGGCTTTTGTACGCGAACGCGTCCTGCTCCTCCCTGCCGATTCGATATTTCTCCGCCACGTTTTCCGCCGTCTCACCCATCGATTCGAGGGGGAATAGTTTTTCCATCCGCGGGTTCGGGTACCGCCATCCGAGCGCCGTATCGTACGCGGTGGCATTTCCGTAGCTGCCCGACAGGTTCTTGGCGATAGAATAGGGTGCGCGGCTCATGCTTTCGACGCCCCCGGCGATGATGATCTCACTGTCGCCTGACCAGATTGCCCGGGCGGCGTGCTGAATCGCGTCGAGGCTGGAACCGCAGAGGCGGTTCACGGTGGTTCCGGGGACGGAAAAAGGCAGACCGGCGAGAAGCGCGCTCATGCGCCCGACATTCCGGTTGTCCTCTCCCGCCTGATTGGCGCATCCCCAGACGACGTCTTCAACTTTGGAGGGATCGACACGGGTTCGTTCGATGAGAGCCCTGATGGCGGCCGCTCCCAGGTCATCGGGCCGCAGTTCCTGGAGCACGCCGCCATACCTGCCGATGGGCGTCCGCACTGCATCGACAATGACGGCTCCGGTGCGTGCCATGGCTGTGATAGTACGGATTATCAGTTATGCTCGGAACTTCCGAGCCGGGGCGACTTGCCTCTGACAAGCGCAAAAAAGCGGATGCTGAAGGCCGGTATTTTTGGCTGGTCGGTCTTGATCGCAATCGTGCCGTTGAGAAGGCCCTCCGCACCAGCCCCGAGCGTACACTCCATGCGGGCTTCTTCTCCGGCATGGAGGAGCTCCCTGGTGAGCGTGACGGAAAGGCGATCGGTGGAAGAGGTTGCCGAGAGAATCCGGATCGGGAACGTGGCCGTGTTCACGATCGAAAGCTCCCCGGTTGCCGCCGAGTCGACGCTCGTGTGGAAGACGAGATATTCCGGTTCGAGCGTCAGCCATTTCAGGATCTTTGCCGTGAACGTGATGCGGACATGACCGTGCGACGTGTCGTTGGTGGTCAGCGTAACGACTTTTTCAATGTCTCCGGAAAAACTCTTCGAGTTAAAGCTGATGAAGAGAATTCCTGATGAGCGTGTCGGACCCGGCGTTGTTCAGTGTCAGATCCCGGTGGACCGTCGTGCCGGTGTACACTTCCCCGAAATCAAATTTGGTCCCGCCGGGGAGCTGCAACCGTGGCTGGCAGATGAGGACGGAATTGAAAAACAACAGAAGAAACGCGATGCCTGCGATCGTTCCGCGCGGCATCATCCCGGCGTCTGAGTGGCCTCCCGGACCGGAGCGGAAAATGCGGGATCGGTGAGTGTTCCTGCGGATCGGGGGGCTATTTCTTATTGACCCAGGCGTAGTAATTGATGCTGAACTTCGGGTTAACCGGATCGTTGGTGGTGAGTTCGATCATTCCCTGGAACGTGCCAGTCTTCGTGGGATGGAACACCGCCTGGAGCTGTGTCTTTTCACCCGGCATGAGCTCGTTCTTCATCAGGGTGACCTTTATCTCCGGCACTTTCGGGTCGACAGAGAGGATCTTGAGCGAATTCTTGGGCGACGGGTTCCCGACGGTCAGCGTCCGGGTGTAGGTCGAGTCCAGTTTCATGTTGTCGAAGGAGAGCAGTTTGGGATCCACATCCAGGATGTTCAACACGTTCGTTGTGAATGTGAGGGTCACCCTCGGCTGGGATGTATCATTGGAAGAAATATAGACCTGTTTCGAGACCTTGCTGCCGCCGTAATTATGGGTGTCGAAGGAAATCGACAGTTTCCCGGTTCCGTGCGGCGGAACGACTTTGTCGGCGTCGGACATCAGGGCCGCCGTGCATCCGCACTGGGCTTTGACGTCGGTAATGCGAAGGGTATCTTTTCCGATGTTCTTCACGGTCACAATACGGTTCACCTTCTGGCCGGTGTATGAATCGCCGAAATCAAGCACCGTTCCCCCAACCACATCGATTTTCGGCTGGGCAACAAGGGCGTTCAGGGCGATCAGGCAAAGCGCGATCAGGAAAAACAGTGTTTTCATACGATCTCCATTAATTTGCAGAGTTTAAGATACAAAAGCCGGGGCAAAAATTCAAGTGCGCCACCACGGTTCTCCCCGCGCCATCAATTGTAAAAGGGGGGAGATGCGGTACCTCTCCTCTCCGAGATCCGCATGCAGCGCCCGGAGCACGCTGACGACTTGCCGGATGCCGATGCGGTCCGCCCATTCGATCGGGCCGTACGGATAATGCGTTCCGAGCCTCATCGCCGTGTCGATATCGGCGGGGGATGCCACTTCCTCCATCAGGGCGAAGGAAGCCTCGTTGATCAGCATGCAAAGAATTCTCGGGATCACCATTCCGACCCTGTCCTGCACGACGGCGATTTCTTTGCCGAGAGTAAAAAAGAAGTCCCGCGCCTGTCCAACGACCTCTTTGTCGGTCCGGACGGTGGGTGCCAGTTCGATCAGGTCATTAGCTAGAACGCTCGGGTAGGCGCCGATGCCGGTCAGCCGCCGCGGGTTCCGTACCCACGAAGCCTGCTCTGTCGCAGAAACGGTCAGAGAAGACGTGAGAATCGGCACCGACTGTGGGAGCGCGCTGTCCAGGGCCTCGATATTTTTTCTTTTGAGCCCGAAATCGGTGTTCGTGAGCTCGAGGGCGAGGAAAACGCCGGGCGGGATTCGCGCGGTGACATTCAGTGCGCGTGCCGGAGCCGGGATCGGTTCGCCCGGATTTAATCTGGACGCGACCCTGTATTCTACAGCAGCGCAAAGCTGCACGAACTCGCCTACGAGGACCGGCTCACCCGCAAAAAAGATCAATTTCCGCCTGCTCCGGCGAGATGCCCGCGACGGTGACCGCGCGGAGCCGGCCGCTCCAGTCACCCTCACGATACGTCAATGATAATCGTAAAATCCCCTCCTGGTCTTTCGTCCGAGGCGCCCTGCATTCACCATCGCCTGTTGGATAGGGTGAGGGCGATAGCGGGGTTCGCCGAAGGTTTGATCATACATCGACTTGGTGACCGCGAAATTTACGTCAATGCCGATCAGGTCCATGAGCTTAAACGGTCCCATAGGAAACCCCCCCTCAAGGCGGACAATCCTGTCGATTTCTTCGAAGGAAGCGACACCCTCTCCCAGAAGCCTCAACGCCTCGCCGTAGAACGGACGCGCGAGCCTGTTCACGATGAACCCGGGGGTGTCCTTCGCGATCACCGGGCTCTTGTCGAGCCGCTCGACAAGCAGAAGAGCCGCGAGCATGGTGTTATCGGAGGTACGGTCCGCGCGCACCACTTCGACCAGTCTCATCACCTGGGCTGGATTAAAAAAATGAAGTCCGAGGATGCGTTCGGGATTCTTCGCGGCGGCGGCGATTGCGGTGATCGAAAGGGAGGAGGTGTTGGAAGCGAGAATTGTTTCCGCGGGGCAGAGGGCGTCGAGCTTTTTGAATAACTCCCGCTTGGTCGGGAGGTCTTCCGCGGCCGCTTCAATGACCGCGTCGCAGCGGGCAAGCTCGTCGAAAGAAGATGTCGTCCTGATGCGCGAAGCCGCCGTGCCGGAATCGGCCGCGCTGAGCCTTCCTTTCTCGACCGCCTTCCGGAGACCGGCGGAGACGAGCGTGACGGATTGCCGGAGAATTTCGTCGGAGAGATCGTAGAGGAGTATTTCAAGGCCGGAAACCGCACCGGCCTGGGCGATGCCGCGGCCCATGGTGCCGGCGCCCACGATCCCAAGCACATTCATCATCGTCGGGAGGAATTACGGGGGCGGCGGTTCTTCTTCATCAACCCGGGATGACCGAGTCTTCCGGAACCTTCTGCCAATCGGGGATCCACTTGGGAACCGTAAGCCCCCAGCGATCGGCGTTGTCCTGTACTTCCTTCGCGAACGTCCGGCGCACGTCGTCGTTATCGCGCGACTTGAGGCCGAGTTCCCTGTAGCGTTTGTTCTTGCGGGAGCCGGGCCGTCCGAAGATCGCCATCACCCGCGGCCACCAACGCTCAAACGACCCCTGAATCTCCGCCTTCGTCGCCCCATCCAGGGCAAGGCGCTTCACCCAGTAGTCTCCGTGCGCGATATGCGTTTTCTCTTCTTTAAAAATGCGGTCGATCTCGCGGCGCCAGGGCCCGTAGGTGCTCGTCTTGACGTCTTCGAGCTGGTGTCCCGCACCCCGGTCCATCAGGAAATTGAACATCACGAAATCCGCCCATGACTCGATCGGATAGTAGAAAATGTTCACGCGTTTGTCACCGGAAGCCCTCTTATCCCCGAGGTCCTGGTTGTCCTCGACGCGAAAAGCGAAATCCATCTTCTCGACCCAGTCATCCACCCCGAACCTCGCATCCTCCAGGAGCCGGTACATCGCGCGGGCATGCCGGACTTCGTCGCGCACGATATTCGAGACGACGAGCATTTCCTCCGTCGTGGGCGCTTTCATGATCCATGGGACGTAACCGAATCCCCCTGCAAGCTCTGAATCCGCCTGCTGGACCATGAGGTTCATCAGGTGATCGTAATACTCGTCGCTCATCTCATCGAGCGTCTCGATCGATTCCCCTTTCGCGAGCTTTGCCTTCATATCCTCCTCGCGCTGGGGATTGGGAATCTTTGACGGGTTTCCGGGCATAAGTCAATTCTCCGTGATCAGATAGGGTTTGTCCGGCCGACTTCCGTGTGGAGCAGGCCGTTCATCTGCCATCAAATTACCTAAATAGAGAGCCAAAATCAATCCCCAGATTTCGAACAGAAACTAACGTGGGGCAACAAGCCCCTATTTTCCCTTGAAGACCGGCTGCCGTTTCTCGATAAACGCCCTCAATCCTTCGGTATGGTCCTCGGTACCGGAAGCTATCTGCTGAATCAAAGCTTCATATTCGAGTATGCTCTCGAGATCGCTCGCCAGAGCCTTATTCAGTGTGCGCTTGATCAGGCCGATCGCCTTGGTGGGCGCCTTGGCGAGCCGACGTGCAAGGTCGAGCGCGAGCCCGACCCGTTCCGCCTCATCGGCGGGAATGTCGCGGCCGGTTGCTGCGTATTCGAATGCGCGGGAGATGCCGACAAGCCTCGGGAGGAACCAGTGCGAACCGGAGTCGGGCACCAGCCCGATCCGGATGAATATTTCGATGAGCTTCGCCGTGGTCGACATGAGCCTCATGTCGCAGGCGAGCGCGAGGCTGCACCCGGCTCCCGCCGCCACCCCGTTGATCATGGCGACGACGGGTTTCTCCATGGTCCGGATTTTGCGGATCATCGGATTGTAATTCTGTTCGAGCGATTCCTTGAGCGACCTCTTTGAGCCCGAATGTTCTTTGAGGTCCTGGCCCGAACAGAATGCCTTCTCTCCGGCCCCGCGGATCACGACCGCGCGCACCTGAACATCGCGCCCGGCTTCTCTCAACGCGTCGTTGAACTCCTCTTTCATTTTCTCGTTGAACGCGTTATAGACCTCCGGACGGTTCAGCGTGATAGTGCAGACGCCATCGGTTACATTGTACAGCAACGTTTGGAAAGAGGGCATAGGTCGGACCGGATATGGTTATCTGACGAGGGCCATTTTTCTCGCCCCGGCAAAGCTTCCCGCCGTCAATCGGTAAAAGTAAATCCCGCTCGGAGCTGCGCTCGCATCCCATCGGGCGGTGTAGCGGCCGGCAGGAACAACGCCGTCAACGAGCGTCGCGACTTCGCGCCCCAGAAGGTCATGGACGGTCAAGAGGACGCGGCTCTGGACGGGTAGCTCATAACGAACCTCGGTCGCTGGATTGAACGGGTTCGGGTAGTTCTGATCGAGACGGAAGTCTTTCGGCATTTCAGTAACCAGAGCGGGTGATAGGATCAATCTGATCCGGCGCATGGAGCCTCCGGTCGATGGCTCTCCGGCCAGTTGGACCGAACCGTCACCGATCAGGGAGATCGCCTTTCCGTCCAGGACAAGCGTGGCGGGCGTCTGGCGGATG
>VBOC01000170.1:1237-6283 GCA_005877655.1 Ignavibacteria bacterium | reverse complement strand
GACAACGTGGGGGTAACCAGGGTCGAGTTCGTCGTCAACGGCGCCGTTGCATTCACCGCCCCGGCTGCGCCCTACCTCTACAGCTGGAACACCGCCTCGCTCTCCGGCGCGCAGACTCTCTCGGTCAAGGCCTACGACGCTGCCGGTAATACGGCGACAGGCCCGGCCAGAACGGTGTATGTCAAGCCCTTGCCACCGGCGCCGCCCGCGGTGCCCGCGCTTCTCTCGCCGGCCGACGGTGCGACGAACGTCTTTACGTCGCCGACCCTCAGCTGGTCCGCGGCCGCCGGAGCGCTCTCATACCGGCTTCAGGTAGCGGGCGACCCGGGTTTCGCGACGCTGGTCTACGACGATTCCACGTTGACGGCGACCGCTCAACTCGTCGGGCCGCTAACGGCAGGCACAACGTATCACTGGCGAGTCTGTGCGAGCAATACCTGGGGGAACAGTGCGTTCGCCTCCGCCTGGAGCTGCACGACTTCAAACCCGGCGCCCACAGATTCGATCCCCGCTCCGGCCGTCCTGCGGGACGATTTCAGCGCACCAAACGGACCGCTCCCGGGGAGATCAAAATGGACGACGATTGCCAACTCGCCTCTTAACGGTTCGATGGATATCGTATCTGCCGCCATACAGCCGAGAGTCGACACCGGTTACTACAATTTCGGCGGGATTGTTTGGGATACGCTGATGAGCCCGGGTACTGAGGCAGGCCTGACGCTCCGGCAGAAAAGTGGAAACTCGAGCTGGACGTCCCTGTTCATCTACGGCAGGATGAACAATAAGGACTTCAACACCGGGACCGGATACCGGCTGCGATACCTCGAGCAGCCTGGCACCGACGAGCTCGAGATTCAAAAAGTGGGTCCCGGCTATTCAATCTCGACTTCTCTCGCTACCGCATACTATGAGGTCAACCCGGGGGATGCGATTACGTTCCGCGTGCTCTCGGATAATCGAACGATGGAAGGATTGGTGAACGGCGTGAAAGTCATCTCCGCGATGGATTCGAGCCTTACACCCGCGCAATGGTATTTTGCATTTCGGGCGTGTGTATTTCCGACGGCCGTCCGTTTCGATAATTTTGCGGTGAGTACGCATAAGCCGGCCTCGCTTGCGTCGCCGATGCTTCTTTCGCCCCCGAAAGACGCCGCCGGGCAATCGGTGAATCTCGGATTTTCGTGGAATCCGGTCGCTGGCGCTTCATGGTACCGGCTGCAACTTTCCGTCGATTCCACATTTGTTCCGACGCTTGTGGATGATTCTGCGCTCACCGCCCCCTCCGATACCGTTCGATCTCTCGCAAACGGGGGAAGGTATTTCTGGCGCGTGAGTGCGCTGAGCTCTGCCGGCGCAGGACCCTATGCGGGGCCCTGGAGCTTCACGACCGTCGCAGGCAATGCGGTGCTCGTCGTAAATCGAAGAACGATAAACTTCGGCAAGGTGAGGGTGGGCTCGACGAAAAAAGATTCCATTCTCATTCGAAATTCGGGTAATTCTCCGCTGAGAGTGAGCAGCATCCAATCCTCATCGCCGCTCTTCCAACCGAGCCCGGGAACAGCCATGTTGCAACCGGCGGGCCAGCAGAACGTGTACGTAACGTTCTCTCCTCAACAACGGGGAGCCGCGAGCGGATTGATCGTTTCAGCCTGCGACTCATCGGGGGGTGCCTCAAGTCCGCCAATTATCCTCTTCGGACCGGTTCAGCCCGGAAGCTCTGTTACCCGGAGCGCCACCATCTCCAATACCGGAGATTTCGATCTGCTGATCACCGATATTCAATCGACAAACGCGGACTTCAGGATCACGCCGAGGAATGTCGCTATCGCGCCCGCAGAGAGCGTGCGCTTCCAAATCACGGCGACTCCGACAACCTCGCAACTTGAGACGGCGCAGTTTGTGTTTATCGACAATAGCGGTTCAAGCTCCGACACGCTCGTGGCGCAGCTCGGAAGTCCGTCAGGGGTGGATCCGGGGAATGGACCGAAGGAGTACGCTCTTTTGCAAAACTACCCGAATCCATTCAATCCCCAGACCTTCATCCGGTATACGATCCCCGTTCCGAGCAGGGTTGTTCTCAGGGTCTTCAATATCCTCGGTGAGCAGATCGCTACGCTGGTCAATGATGTCGAGGATCCGGGGGTCAAGTCGGTCGTGTGGAACGGGACCGACCGCAGGGGGTTGGTTGTCGCAAGCGGCCTGTACTTTTACAGGCTGGAAGCGGCTGACCTGCAGGAACCCAACCGGAAGTATGTCGGGCATCAAAAAATGATTTTCGCGAAGTGAGTGGTGCTCCGGGAGCGCATCATGTGCCGATGCGCTCCTTTTCGCGGATGACGTCGAGGGCAACCTCCCTGACTGCATTCGCGAAGCGTTCGAGCGTGTGGTGCTCGAGAATATACTTTCGTGCGTTTGTCCCCATCCGCCTCGCCAGTTCAGGTTGATCCCACAGGCGTTCGATCGCGCTGCGCAACGCCGGCGGATCTCCCGGAGGGACATAGATTCCGTTATACCCGTCTCGCACGACGTCGACCTGCCCTTCCGTTTGAGAGCAAATGACCGCCTTCCCCATTGCCATTGCCTCGAGCATCGTGGTGGTCCCATGATCGGCATCATTCGGTAAGAGGGGCACGACCACAAATCGGGAGCGGGCGTATAAGTCGCGAAGCTCCGGATACGATTTCAAGCCGATGGTAACATTCGCAGGGATTGATCCATGATCCATCAAGACTTTGACTGTCGAGAATAATTTCCCCCGGGTGGCGCCTGCGGCAATATGACAGGGGATATCAAGTCCGCGCATCGCCTCGATGAGCGTCAGGTAGTCCCGCATCTCGGATCCCGCCGAACAGATCATCCCGGTCTCCCTCTCGATGGGCCGCCAAAATTCCTGATCCACCAGCCAATTGATCAGGACTATCTTGGATGGAGAAATTTTGAGTTCGCGGAGGGCAAAATCCCTCTGCACGGAGGACCAGAGGATGATCCGGTCAATTTGCGGCTCTACGAACCGCAGCATTCGCGCCTTTTTGGGCTTCGATATCCAGCTGTTCAGCGTGATATGAGGCGTCTTTGACCCCGTCAGCTTGAGAAGTAATGCGAACGGATATCCGAGCCGTTCCGCCCACGTGATGATGACGTCATATCTGTGCCGGAGATGATATGCTTCAAGCATTTGGGCGAGTAATGCGGGTAGGTGCCTGTAAATCCTCCCGCGAAAACCCGGAACCTGCCGGAGAAATCTTTCATTTAAGAGCTCCGATTCAAGTGTCTTCGCGAACAACGAGATCCTTGGGTATTCGTCGTGCTTTTCCATCGCAAGCAGCTCATCCGGGGCCGGGCCGCCCAGGCCGGTTGCGATGATCGTGAGTGTTTTCAATCGACTGTTTCCCCCGTTTTGAAGCGCGATGCGTTATCGGAGTCGGTCCGTGGAAGCATGAGTCTCCGAAATGAGTATATCGCATCCATGATACTCAATGGGAAGGATTTATTCAACTTGATCATTAATATTATTTAATGCCTATTAATGATATATCTCTTGTATTTGGAAACGGAAACTCCTATCTTCGAAGTAGTTCTGCACGAGATAGCACCTGGCGGTGCTTGGCTGCCTCCCGAATCAAGTCTCAGCACTGAAAGAGATCTCTAGAGGTGGTTGCTCTCGTGATCATGGAACTTCGCAAGTGCTGAGCGGGCGACGTGCTCGCCCCCAAAATCCCCGACTCGATCATTGGTCACTATTCTCCGCCGTTGAACGCGCAGTTATGCGCCTTGTGGGGCAAACTATTGATTGCCGGACTCACCTGATCAGGCTAAACAGAATGCATGACGCAAACTCCTTACAATAGAGGATGAAAGAACTCCGGTTTTTGACGATTCTGCTGATCCTCACAGTTACCCCTCTGGTATCCCAACCAAAGGCGTACTGGCACACGGTACACCTTGAGAACTGGTTCATCGGGACGGTCCCGCCCGACAGCATCCCCTTTCGGCAGATCACGAATCTGATCCTCTTCGACGGTCACACGTTCGGAAAGTCAACGAGTCCGTCCGTGCCCGGTTATTTCCAGCCGCCCTCCAATATTACAGGTACGTATTGGGCCCGCGTGGCACAACTGGCCCATCAGAACGGCGTGAAGATGGAGCTTGATCTTGGCACGAATGTCAACAGCGAATATGCCGACGTCTGCCAGGCCGGACCGGGAGCGATGCAGACATGGGCCGGTAGCGTTGCCCGCGCCATTGTGCTCTTTAACTATGACGGCGCAGATTTTGATGCGGAAGGCGGAAGGTTTCCCATAAACGGCGGCATGGGTACCATGGCACAATTGCTTCACGACTCGCTCGCCGCGCTCAACCCCGGTAAGAAGTACGACATCACCGTAAGTTGCATGCCGAACTATTCGGATGTTGTTGGATACGGGATCAGTGCGAATGGAGCACAATACTTCGATCAGGTTAATCCGATGTGGTACGACCAGTGTAATCCACTGGCCGATCCTCTCTTTAAATCCTCCACCCACGGCTGCTGGGGAAGCGACAGCTCTGTCGGGGCGACGTACGAACACGCCGGGATCCCGAAATCGAAGATAGGATTGGGCTATGCGGTGCAGGTCTACGATGGGTGCAGCTCGTGCATCACCTATTTTAACCAGGTGATCAGATATTTTCCCGGCTCCACGATTTACCGGGACGACGAGGCAAAAGCCACCTGGTACGTCGGCAACGGCCATACGATTTTGTACGAAGACGAATGGACGACCTGGTGGAAAGCGGATTTCATCAAGCGAAAAGGATACGGCGGCGCGATGGGATTTTGCATGGGGCGGGGATATCTGCCGACCCCTCCTGCGGGATGGGACAGGAATCCGGCGATTACGGGAATGGGGCGCGGCCTGTTCGGTTCGGGCCCTCCCCCGATCGACTCGGTTGCCCCGCTCGTCTCCCTTAACGCCCCGCTCGAAGGTGACACGGTCACAGGCATCGTCTCGCTGGCCGCCACGGCCTCCGACAATGTGGGCGTGGCGAGGGTAGAATTCATCATCA
>VBOC01000170.1:0-1178 GCA_005877655.1 Ignavibacteria bacterium | reverse complement strand
AAACTGGCGGGAGCGCAGTCGATCGCGGCGAAGGCGTACGACTTCAGCGGAAATTCGGCGACATCCCCACGGGTGACGGCGTATGTAAAGTCATTCCTGCCCAAAATCTCGGGCCGGATGTTCCTCGATGTGAACTCAGACGGCGCCTCAGAGCCCGGAGAGCCCGGACTCTCCCTCTGGAGGATTAATCTGGACAGAACCTCGCCCGACCGGGCGTCGTATTCGATGCTCACAGACGCGAAGGGACAATTCAGTTTCGAGAGCCTGCCGAGGGGAACCTATCAACTCAGCGAAAGCAGCATGCCTTCTTCGGGCGATTCAGTCCTGCAGTGGACACGGACAGATCCTTCGAACTCCCTTCCCTATTCTGTGGTCATCGATGCCGACACCACTTCCGTTGTCCGTGATTTTGGCAACTTTTCTCCCGGCATGAGGGTGATGTCGGCGTTCAAGAATTGGAATCTTCTGTCGTTGCCGTACAGCGTGACGGATAACAGGGCGACGACGGTTTTTCCGTTCGCGAGTTCTTATGCGTGGCAATATACCGATCGTTTTATCAGTTCCGCAAACGTAACAACGGGGCCCGGCTATTGGGTGCGGTTCTCCGCGCCTGCGACGTGGGCCCTCGCGGGTGGACAGATCGATCAGGCTACGATTCCGGTGACCGATGGGTGGAACCTGATCGGGTCGATTGCGGAGGCGGTCTCCACCGACGCGCTCCTCGGCGCGAATCCCTATCTTGTCTCGAAGTTCTTCGGCTACCGCGGCGGCGGCGGATTTATGGCAGAGGATACCGTCGAACCCGGAAAGGGATACTGGGTAAAAGCGTCCGGAGCGGGTCAGATACTTCTTTCAAAAGCTGAGCCGCAGCACCCGAGGCTCACGGATTCGTCGTTGGATCTTCGCCAGCTAAACTCGATCACGTTCACATCAAACAGCGGCGATGCGCAGAGCTTATTTTTTGCCGCCAATTCTTCGCTGAGCAATAGAACGTCGTCCTACGCGATGCCGCCTCCGATGGATGGCATGTTCGATGCCCGATTCTCGGCCGGCTCTTCTCCTTCATCCGGAGCTCTCGTGAATATCGTGGATCTGGATCACGTGCAGTCGATCGACCTCCCGATCGTTTTGAGAACCGCCGATTACCCGCTCACCGTGCGCTGGGAAGTTCGCGATCT
>VBOC01000169.1:493-6847 GCA_005877655.1 Ignavibacteria bacterium | reverse complement strand
TTACGTGATAAAATCCAGTCTCAAGAATGGCTCCGGATACTGGTTGAAGTTCAATGGAAACCAGAGTGTGTCAATGACGGGATACTTGAGATCGAGGGATACCATAAACGTGAGCGCGGGGTGGAACATGATTGGATCAATCTCTGATTCCATCCTGGTCTCGCAAATTGCATCGATTCCGGGTGGACTCGTGACTTCACAATTCTTTGGCTACAGTGGCACCTACGTGGTAAGTTCGACGGTCGTTCCCGGAAGTGCATACTGGGTGAAGGTGAATCAGGACGGAAAGCTACTGCTTCAGACTTCAGCTATCGTAGTTCCATCCAAGCTAATTCGAATCGTCCCCATGGAAGGACAGCCTCCTCCGCTGCCTGACCGTGAATTGGCTCAAGAGCGTTTCCTGCCATCGACGTTTAGGTTGGATCAGAACTATCCGAATCCGTTCAATCCCGCGACGACGATCCGTTATGCTCTCTCAGAGGAGAGCAGAGTAACTTTGAAAGTATACAATATGTTCGGGCAAGAATTAAAAACGCTGGCGGATGGGATCGAAAGTGCAGGATCTAAGGCAGTTAGTTTCGAAGCCAGCACTTTCCCGACCGGCGTCTACTTCTACCTTCTCCAGGCGGGCCGCTTCGTCGACGTGAAAAGAATGGTTCTAATTCGTTGAACCCCCAAAATCCCGATAATGAAGCCGACTCGTATTCATCGTGGGTCGGCTTCCAGATCAGGGAGCTTGGATGAGGTAGGGTGAGCTGGCGGTTGCCCTGACGGGATGAAAGTGATACTGCAAGTTGTTATATTACATTGCTCACTATCCGAGGAGAACTATCAGCGATGGAATGGCAAGCCCGAATCGTCATCGATCCCAACATCCTTGTTGGAAAACCGGTCATCAAGGGGACGAGACTTGCCGTTGAGTTTGTCGTCGGTCTGCTTGCGCAGGGATGGACGGAAAAGCAAATCAAGCAGAATTATCCTGGTCTGGCGGATGAGGACATCAGAGCATGTCTGGCATACGCAGCAGAGCTGCTCCAAGCTGAAAAAGTTTATCGGCACGCAAAGTAAGGATTTCACCTGCGCATCCTCACAAACGAGAATATACCCACGGCGGCGGTGGAGGCTCTTAGAAGCGCAGGTCACGATGTTGTGGCTGTCGGTGCCGTTGCTCGTGGAAGCTCCGATAAGATGGTCCTTCAACTGGCCGTCCAAGAAAACAGACTCCTGCTTACTTTTGACAAGGATTTTGGTGAACTTGCCTTCGGGGACCTTCACGCCACCGCTGGAGTTATTCTCCTCCGTATTTCTGCGCGGTCACCGAGCGCCGTGGCCGACATGGTGGTCCGCGCGATCGCAAGACGAGATGACTGGGGCGGACATTTTTCTGTAATCGATGATACTCAGACGCGCATGACGGCACTCCCAAAGAGAGGCTAGAAACCAGGCTCCAGACCGTGCATATCTGAACGGGAATTTTCCGGAAGGTTCCTGCCTGTGCGAGATCGCCAGCCAGCTGATCGGGTAGCCCCGGAGAACCGCCGATCTGCCTCCGGGCCCGTTCGACCAAATCTTGCGAAACGGTCGATTTCGCGATTCGGGAGACCAGAGCTCCGCAGAACCCACTACTCAACCTTCATTATTGCCATCCTCAATTTCAATTAGCTCGTTCCCCTGCCATTCGTTCAGGTGATTGCTGTATCTTAAATTTACTGTCTTTACCGGATTGATATTCTTCGAGGCTTTCTCTATAGTAAAGTAGAGACTATCCTCGGGTGGCAGGAAACATTTTAGACCTTCTCCTTGAAGAGTTTCCTGCCCAAGGGGCAATCGACCGAGAGGAGGATTTACCATGAGACACATCTTCTTTGTTGCAGCTCTCACCGCAACGATTTCCCTTATCGTTGGCCAAGAGCGCCTTATCGCAGGGGCAGCGGGCTCCGGCCCGAAGGGAACTTCTTCGGCCACCGGCGCAGCAGTGGCAAAGCAGGGAGGAAATCCTCCCGGTGTTTCCGGCACCTTAGCTCGCACCGGGACTTACGTGACAGGAACCTTCACCTTTTCACAACCCCTTCCAAGATCTCGAGCCGCGGGCCGCGGTCGATTCCCAGGGCAATATCTATGTTGCAGCAATCCAGGGCATACCGGCGGGGACCGATGTGTGGAAATCAACGAACGGAGGCGGTTCGTTTACCTACCTGGGGCAGCCCGATGGTGCTCAAGCCGCAGCGGCAACGGCGGGCCGAGCGCCCGGTGCTGGTGGCGGTGACGAAGACATTTCGATAGGCTTGACAGGAAGAGTGGATGTTGCCTCACTATGGCTCGGGTCCATCACGAATTGCGTCTCTTCAAATGGTGGGGCGAGCTGGACGACAAATCCCGTTTCGTCCAACGTACCGGCGGACGACAGGCAATGGTTGGCCTCGTACCAGGGCAACATAGTCTACTTGACATTCCAGCAGCTTGGGGCCTTACTGACAGGCACGACCAGCATCCTGGTACTGAAATCGACCGACGGCGGACTAACCTTCCCGCAGGTCACCAAGGCGACGACACCCCAGTTCGGCGTGCAGCCCAACGTGCAGGGGAATATTGCTGTGGACAAGAGCAACGGGTACGTCTATACCGTTTTCACCGCAAACCCGGACAACAATGTCTATATCGCACGTTCGACGGATGGCGGAAACACTTTTGCCATTCTCCTTGTTCAGGGTGGGCCGGCGGGCACTTCGTACTCAAACGTGTTTCCTATTCTTGCAGTTGATGGCGGTGGGAACATTCATGTCGTGTTCTCCGATGGTGTCAACGTCCAACTGTGCAGTTCCTCGGATCATGGAACGACATGGACCGCCCCGGTTCGGGTCAACAACGGCGCGGCCACGAGGACTGCCCTGGCGCCATGGATCGAGGCCGGAGGTCCGGGAAAAGTGGACATTATATGGTGGGGAACTTCCTCTGCCAACCCCCTCGCGAGCAGCGCACAATGGAATGTGTTCTTCGCGCAGACACTCGATCCGTTTGCGGCGAGTCCGACGATCGCTCAGAACGCAGCAACAGGGGTATTCCATACCGGCGCCATTTGTGTCAACGGAACCGGATGTGCGAGCGGTACGAGAAAACTCGCCGAGTATGCTTCGACGACCGTCTATCGGGACGGAATGGCAATGATCGTGTACCCTGACGATCAACGCACCTCGAATCCCCTTTCGTACTTTGTCAAGCAGACGGGTGGAAGCGCGGTACTTCCCGTGCCCTCCCCATTGCAATCGGGTGGATCGGCCGCGGGTGGTCCGGATCGTTTCGCGCTCGAGCAGAATTATCCCAATCCGTTTAACCCGACCTCAACCATAAGCTACCGGTTGGCTGTTGAGAGCCGGGCGACCTTGCGAATCTATAATTTACTCGGCGAGGTTGTGCAGGTATTAACAGACGGAGTCAAGCAGGCAGGATCTGAAACTGTTGCGTGGGATGCGACCATTCTGCCGAGCGGAACGTACTTCTACAAGCTCGAAGCCGTCAGTGTGTCTGATCCCGCGAATTCAGTCACGCTGGTCCGAAAGGCGGTCCTTATAAGATAGGAAGGAGAGCATGTTGATCAATGCGGCGGATTCACTTTCCTTATGGCTGTCACGGGGTGAATTTCACTACACGTTGCCCGCCAATTGTGTTTTCCTTTGTGCGTGTTCTGAGCCGCATTTGTATGTTCCCAGTCGAAGAAATACCAGCCTTCCACTTCGATCCATTGGTGGAAAAATCGCGCTCTCAGCGAGTCGGTAGACCAATCAGAAACAGGCAACGTGTGGCCCTCCATGTCTTTTCCTTTGAGCACCATCGCCCGCATCCTGGGCGTGACTTCGACGATTACCCGGTATTTTCCCTTGGTGTGTTTCGGATCGGGTATAAGAGTAATGTGTGTGTCGACATATTGTTTCACTTTCGTTGTACAGTTGCACCCCTCCGTCCCTCCATAATCCACGTTGTAAACATAGCCGGTGATTCTTCCCGCCTTTGAAGGTGAGAATCTGCCCGTGTCGACGCCGGGCTTGAGCATTTCCTGCAGCGTAATATTCGGGTTGAATTCGGATTGCCTGGGGAAGATATATCTGTTCTTGAGCTTGTTGCGTGATATATACGGCTCAACCCCGGCAGTGCCTTTCATGGGACAGTGATTGATCGTATCCTGGGCAGGAGAGAGCGATGCCACAGCGAGCAGCGACCCGGAAACAAGAATCCACCTGAGTTTCATTCAATTCTCCGCCGATAGAATTATGGACCAAAGGTAAAGGAATGCCGGTCGACTGTCAATATGAATCGACCGGATACCAGTTCTGCCGGGAAATCGCATTACTTGACAATCCTGTCGCGAATCGCTATTATCATTGCATTCACCGCGGGGTTAGTCACACCGAATCACGAGCTTCAACCTGGCAAATCTTCCCGGAGAGGGCGCGATATTCACGTTTTTGTATTCATCCGGTAAGAGACATGTTTCTTTTGTGTTGGATGAATTACTTGTGTAAGCTTATTGAATCCTTCGGAGTTCCAATGCCACGGCGGTCCGCCTGCGCTCTCGTCGCTTTATCGTTCGTTCAGCTCTTCAGTTCGGTCGCCTTTGCCCAGATAGCTGATGCAATTAGCGTTGCCTCTTTATCCGGTCTGAAAGCTTTCTATGTGTCGATCGGAGACTTAAACGCGGAAGTGCGGCAGGCCGGATTAACGGCAGCACAGCTCCGAACGGATATCGAACTGAAATTTCGAGAGGCGGGTATCGGTATCATACCCCAGCCTGCCTGGATCGACACCATCGGTGGAGCGGAACTCTATGTCGAGGCGAATGCCTTGAAGCATGGAGGCGGACAATATTCCTACTGTATTCAGATCAGTGTGATTCAGAAAGCCTCCCTTTCTACGAAGCCGACGCACGAAACTCTTGCGACCACATGGTCGTCATCGGTGATGGGGGTGGTCGGCTCAACCAGTGCCGCAACGAAAATCAGGGGAGAGGTGGGGGCTGAAACTGACCGGTTTGTCGGCGGCTATTTGTCTGCGAATCCCCCGGTGGGAAAAAGGGAATAATCGGGAGCGACTATGTTGAACGCGCAAAAATGGTTGATGCTTGTTTTTTGTCTGGCCTCGATCACCTGTAAACAGAATGTTGTTTCACCGGCGGATCTGCTGTCGGATCCATCCATCAAGCCAGCCGTGATCTATACTTACCCGGCAGCGAATTCCACGGGCCCATACGATAACTTTTCCACAACCATCACCGTCCGATTCAACAAACTCATGGATTTGACCTCCCTGCAGCATGCGGTACGGTTTTCTTCGCTCCTGGGCGATATCAAAGAAGATACCGGGCGTGCCTCTTCACAGTCGGGGGAGGTGGCGTCGGTATCGCCTGTGATTACAAATTCTAATAGTCGGTTCTTGTGGAAAATTGGACAAACCTACACGCTGCGAATCGACAACTCTGCGAAGGACGTTAATGGAAACTATCTGGTTCCACCGTTCAGCATGACGATAAAACCGGAGCCATATTTTCGGGTCAAGAGTATGTATCCTAGCAGCGGCTCAGGAATAGTTTCGCCCGGATCACAAATTCAGCTGCAGTTTAACAGTTTGGTCGACACAACAATATTTTCCTCGATCACAATCACTCCGGCTTTGGCCGGCAGGTGGCGCTATGCGAGTCTCAACCGGGTGGGAGTCGATTCGTCCTCTATCATTTATCAAGGAGGGGGGATGCGGCCAGGGACAAATTATTCGGTCTCCGTCGGCAGCGGGGCGCGCGATAAGAGTGGGAACACGATGCCTGACGGATTTGGTTCCTCGTTCACGACGGAAAATTTCCTCGTTTATTACACTCGCCCCTCAGATGGTGATACAACAGCATCTTCGTTTGCAAGTGTCCAGGTCGTTTTCAATGCGGAGATCGACACCGGAAGCGTTCGAGGCGCGTTTGTTATTAATCCGAGTCTCGAGGGTCTCTTTGGCTTCGAGGGTCCAACGGGCAGTTTCTCGTTTTCGCCCATCCTCTCCTTCGTCGCGGGGACGAAATACACGGTGACAATCGCTTCCTCAATGATGTCGAAAACCGGTGCTCCTCTTGCGTCTCCGTATGAATTTTCCTTCACGATTATGCCCTTCAAGGTACTCTGGACGCGTCCCTGGGACGGAATGACACATGTATCACGGAATTACCCGATCATAGTGGAAACCAGCGACCTCCTCGACACTAGTTCCATTCGCAATGCATTTAACATCAGCCCCCCGGTCAGCGGCACGTTTAGTTACAATGACCAGGACTCCTACTTCCATTTTTTCCCGTCAGTGCCAATGGATTCATTGAGTGTCTAT
>VBOC01000169.1:0-418 GCA_005877655.1 Ignavibacteria bacterium | reverse complement strand
GACGGGATACTAAAAAAGGGGGGAAGAGAATATTCCGCGGAGGGAGAAGGGTACATTCCACAGATTATTTTGAGATGAACGGGTTTCCTTTGACGTAAAACCTCCACTTCTTCTCCCTCCCGTTCTTAATTCCGATCCGGGGACTGGAGGAAATCTCCGAGGACGGTATGTACTCCCCCCGTGCGAGGAATATCAGGCCGCCCAGCAGGTCGGTTCCATTCTGATTCCGTTCTATTCCGAAGGCCTGACAGAGCTTTGCGGGCCCATTCGTCAGGTTGGGCGGTATTGCACGTTGGTTCCCCTTTTGGGGATCACGGAAATGGCCCGCAGTCTGAGATTTGCCGATACCTGTCCACTCCCTATTCCTTACCATGAGATCGATCCCCTCGACCGGTTCAACGGCCCGGAGGAGGACTGC
>VBOC01000168.1:10042-13102 GCA_005877655.1 Ignavibacteria bacterium | reverse complement strand
GTTTCGTGCGGTCGTAGTTGATCCTCGCATTGGTGTAGCTGGCGCTCATCTGCTGGTATTGCTGTGAAAGTTCGACCGTATCGATCAGCGCGAGGATCTGATCTTCCTTCACCTGTGTTCCCATGTCGACAAACACCCGCTCCAGCGTTCCCCCCACTTTGGCGATGATTGTCGCCTGCTGGATCGGGATCACGTCGCCGGTGAATTTAAGCTGGTAGAGAACCGTGTCCCGGCGCACGGGCTCGGTCTGGACGAGAGGCGCGTTGAGCCGGCGCATATCATCGGAGGAACTGTGCCCGATGACCTTCACGAGGACCGTCCCTCCGATCACCAGGATCGCGGCGCCGCCGATCACTATCAGCCTCGCATTGCGGCTCATGGGCGCTGCCGGGTTTCCTGACGCTGCTCCATGTGCCGCCCCGCATCCCTGCCCGGTCCTGTTGAGTCCCGGCTTGGTCTCGGCTTGGTCACGGCTTGGTCACGAGGAGCGGGATGTGGCGCGACGTGGCGGGACGGGCCGGCACGAGGGCGGGACATGGCGGATCGTGCAGCAGGCGCAAGACGCACCGTCCCGGCTATGCCGCGCAGGAAGATGCCGGTGACAAGGTCGAGCTCGCGCCTGAGTTGAGCGAGAGTTTCCGGACCGATGCGCTTCCCGCGCGCTTCGCGGATTCGGCAGAGCCGGAGCCCCCGCACGAGATGGAGGAAGGCCCTGGCGATTCTGTCGACCGACACGATATCGAACTCGCCGTTCTCTTTCCCCTCCTGAATAACCCGCCGGATCAATTTCATTTCCCTCCGGGCGAACTCATCGAACATGTCGAGCAATGCGGGCTTCACCTTGAGCGAGGGCGCCAGTTCAACGAGCTTGAACGCCATGAGTTTATTGAAATAGCTGAACCGCTTTTCTTCGTAGGCGCGCAGCTTGTCGGCGGCGCTCGTCTTGGTTGGAAGAATCTCCTCCAGGCGGCGGGAGAACTCTTCGTATTCGCGCAGGATCACCGCCTTCAGGAGGGCGTCCTTCGTCCGGAAATAATAATAGATCGACGCCTTTCCCATTCCTGCCCGCTCGGCAATTTCTTCCATCGTAACTTTGGATACGCCGGCCTGGGAGAACTCATCCTTCGCGGCTTCGAGGATTCTGTCCTTGACGCTGGATCGGGCTGTTTGGCTCACAAAAGGGTCGGGGGTGGGGATATTCGACTATTCGACTCTGAAAGTCTAAATATACAACCGGCGCAGGCAGTTGTCAAGCGCCGTTTTGCTTCGGAAACAATCCCGGGTCTCGCGATGCGGGATCGCAGTCTATACCAGGAACGCTCTCGGTATGGGGTGCCCCGTCCGTTCAATCTCCCAGAGGATCGACACGATATACCAGCGATTGACCTCCCGAACCAGCTGGATGCTGTTGATCCCCCGCTCAAACGCGGTGGTGTCTTTGACGGTGTGGCGGGACTCGTAGGTGCTCAGGATGTGAACCATCGAACCGAACGCGGCGGTCCGCCGCGCGACTTCCTTCTCGTGGAAGCCCTGGCGTTCCAACCCCGTCGTCACGACAAACTCGCGCGACCGGGTAATGAAGCTGTCCAGATCGAGAACCACAAGCTCGGAATTTTTCTGTGTCTTCGGGGGGATAATACTCCCGTCCGGATGGAACAGCATCCTGAGCCGCTGGTAATCCGGCTGCCGGCCGGGCGGGAACGAGACCGATTCGTAGAGCGCCTTCACAATGGCATCGAGCGTTGTCACATCGGTGGAAGGCAGCGATGTCGCGGTATTGCTGTGCGTCGGCGGGTGGGTCTTTTTTGCCATGGTCGATCTTCCTCGTGCGGAGCTTGTGCCGGCTTCTTCTTCGTTGAATATACGTCGAAACGGCCTGACTTGCAATCGAATTGAAATTTGGTTTTAAGCCTCCCGTTGCGTATGTTGAACCCCCGCACGATTGAAATTATCTGCCAACACGGTTTAGCATGGGATCCCCAATGAAATCATTTTCAATTCTCGCCCTCACTTTTGTCTGCATTCTCCTCTTCACCGCCTGGACCGCTCCCGATGAGGGGATGTGGATGCTGAACCAGCTCGACAAACTGCCGTGGGCTGAGATGCAGAAGCACGGCCTCCGGCTTGCCCCCCGTCAGATCTATAACCCGGACAGCACGAGCCTCAAAGACGCCATCCTGCTGCTTGGCGGCGGCACCAGCTCGTTCATCTCCCCGGAGGGACTGATACTTACCAACCATCACGTTGCATTTGCCGGGATCCAGTCGATCAGCTCGGTTCAGGAAGACTATCTGAAGAATGGTTTCTATGCCAAAACCAGGCAAGAGGAACTCCCCATTCCGACCTACCAGGCGCAGATTGTGGCAAGCCAGCAGGATATCACGGCGGAACTGCTGGGCGGATTGCGCGAGGGACTCTCACCCGCCGAGCGGGCGGATTCCATTCGTGCGAGACAGCGCCAGATCGAGCAGGCCGCCTCGAAAAAGACCGGCTACGACTGCCGGGCCTCGGAATTCTACAACGGCGTCAGGTATTACCTCTTCGCCTACGAAATTCTCAAGGACGTACGGCTTGTCTACGCGCCCCCGACGGCGATCGGCAATTTTGGCGGTGAGGTCGACAACTGGTATTGGCCCCGGCATACCGGTGATTTCTCCTTGATGCGCGTCTATGCAGCCCCCGACGGCAAGCCCGCGAAATTCTCCAAGGAAAATGTCCCCTTCAAGCCGAAGGCCTTTCTGCCGATTTCGTCCAAAGGGGTCGGCGAGAATTCCTTCGCGATGATACTGGGTTTTCCCGGGAGGACCTTCCGGTACCGCACCTCCCCCGAGATCCAGCTTGCGAGAGACGAAACTCTGCCGATGACGATCGATTTCTTCAAGACGAGGATGGATATCATAGAGGCGGCCGGAAAGTACGATCGCGCCGTGGAAATTCAGTACGCTTCGAAATGGCGGTCCCTCGCGAACACGTACAAGAACTATCAGGGCACGCTCGAAGGCATGGGGCGCGCCGATATCATGACGCTCCGTCACGAGGAGGAACGAAAGTTCCAGGAAT
>VBOC01000168.1:6877-9940 GCA_005877655.1 Ignavibacteria bacterium | reverse complement strand
GCTCGGATCTTCTCTCGATCGCGCTGCGGTTCAACGCTCTGGCGAATCATTTTGCCAAGGACTCGACGGGAAAAAGCCGGCCCCCCGACAGCGAACTTCAGTCGCTCAGGGAATTCCTGCCGAGAGCGTTCAAGGATCTCAACGTGAACGTGGACAAGGAGCTGTTGAGCTCCCTCGTTCTGAAGTGCTCGGAGATACTGCCCGAGCAGCGGCTCCAGGCCGTGGTTCGTGTTGCCGGATCGGAAACTGGCGAACGGCGGGAAAAGTCCGTCCGGGAACAGATCAGGAAGTTGGTTGAGCACTCGAAACTGACGTCCCTCGACGGATGCCTCGGGCTCCTGTCGAAATCAGCGGACGACATCCGGGACGACGAGATGGTCAAGTTTGCCATTGAGCTTGACAAGGAGAATGCGCCTCTCCAGTCGGCGGCTTCTGCCTTTAACGCCCGGATCGGACTTCTCCGCTCGAAATTATTGGAGGCGTGGATGGCCTGGAAGGGCCCCGACCTTTACCCGGACGCGAATCGCACGCTGCGGCTTACGTACGGGAAGGTGAAGTCCTATGATCCGCGAGATGCAGTCCACTACGATTACGAGACCACATTGAGAGGCGTCATGCAGAAGGAGACCGGTGCGGATCCGTTCATCGTTCCCGCCAAACTCCGCGACCTCTGGGAGAAAAAGGACTTCGGACCCTATGCCGATCCCAATGTGAAGGACGTGCCGGTGGCATTCATTGCGGATCTCGACATTACGGGAGGAAATTCCGGCAGCCCCGTCATCAATGGCGGGGGCGAGCTCGTCGGAGTGGCATTCGATGGCAACTGGGAAGCGGTCGTCGGGGACTACATCTATCAGGAGTCGCTCCAGCGCTCGATCAATGTGGATGCGCGGTATATATTGTTCGTCCTTGACAAGTACTCGAACGCGGAGAATATCATGAAGGAGCTGGTGATCCGGTAGATGCCGGATGGCGCCTCCCTCGGGATCTGAAATACCGAAGCCGATTCCGGTCATTCCGGGATCGGCTTTTTTTTATTCCAACCGCTTCCTGAATCTCAGCACGCTCATCGTCAGTATCGCAATTCCGAAAATGAGAAGCGCCGATGCCTGGGGCCAGAGTTCCCCTAGTGTCGCGCCTTTCAGGAAAATCCCGCGGACGATTTCCAGAAAATACCTCAACGGGATCAAATACGTAAGCCATTGAATCACGGGGGGCATGTTCGCGATCGGGAACGTGAAGCCCGAGAGGAACGTGGAGGGCATGAAGAAGAAGAACTGCGCAATGAGCATCGCCTGCTGCTGCGATTTCGCGATGGTGGATACGAACAAACCGAGCCCGAGCGTGGTGAGAATGAACAATCCGCTCAAACCGAATAACAGCGCCAGGCTGCCGGTCATGGGGACTTCAAACCAGAAACGGGCAATGGCGAGGACGACCGTTACGTCAAAAAAACCGATCATGATGAACGGAATCAGCTTGCCGATGATCAATTCGTGCGGTTTGATCGGCGTGACCTGAAGCTGTTCGAGCGTCCCGATCTCTTTCTCCCGGACCACTCCCAGGGAGGTCAGCGTCATCGTAATGATCATGAGCACCGTCGCCACCACCCCGGGCACCATATAGTTGGTGCTCCGTAGGTCGGAGTTGAACCAGACCCGCGGTTCCGGAAGCACCCTGCCGATCCTCTGCCCGCCCCCCGCCCTTGCCGCTGTCAGGAGGATCGACTGCGAATACGACTGGACGATTTGATTCGCGTACCCAAGAAGGACGTTCGCACTGTTTGCGTCCGCGCCGTCAAGAACGACCTGGACCCCGGCCGTCTGTCGGGCCTGCAATTTTCTTCCGAATCCCGCGGGGATGACGAGAGCGACGGAGACCTTTGCATGCTCGATGTAGCCGTCCACGTCACCCGGGACCCCCACCTCGTATCGCTCGATGAAGTAGGTTGTGTTCGTAAATTGTCGAATGAGCGCGCGGCTTTCCGCACTCTTGTCCATGTCGCAAACGGCCAGATTGCTGTTCTTGATATCGGTCGTCGCGGCATAGCCGAGCAGGAGAACCTGCATGATGGGAGCGAGGATCGAGACCGTCATCATCCGTTTGTCCTGCCGGATCTGGTAAAACTCTTTTTTTACGATCTCGACAATGACGCCGACGCTCTTGGCTGCCGTCATGCGGTCCTCTTGTGCATGCGCACCGTGCTCACCCCGAGCGTGATCACGGCGAACAGGATCATCCAGACAAACTGGTCCCAGACAGCGGCGAAACCCACGCCTTTGAGCATGACTCCGCGCACCACCACCAGGAAGAATTTGTTCACGGCGAGGTTCGAAAGTACCTGGAGCGCGACGGGCATGGTGGAGATCGGAAATACGAACCCCGACAGCAGAAACGAGGGCAGCAACGAGCTAAAGACCGAGATCAGAAACGCGACCTGCTGGGAGTCGGTGATCGTGGAGATCAGAAGTCCCTGCCCGAGGGCGCCAAGAATGATCGTGAAAATAGCGGCGTAGAGAAGCGCAATATTACCCTTTACCTCTATGCCAAAGAGAAAATATCCGAAGATGAGGATCGCCGTCGCGGCCACCAGGCTCATGAGGAGGTAGGGCACGGTTTTCCCCAGAATGACGTGCACCGGGCGGAGTGGATAAACCATGATCTGTTCCATCGTGCCCCGCTCCTTTTCGCGCACGACGGTCATCGACGTCGACACCACGGCCGTGAGGACGAGAATGAAGCCGATTAATCCCGCGATAAGGAATCGGGAGGATCGGAGGTCGGGATTGTACCAGATCCTCGGTGGAAAATCGATCGGGACATATTCCTGGCGCCCGGTTCGCCGGAAGGCGGAGGCAATGAGCCTGCCGGAATAGTCGAGCGTCATCCGGGCCGCGTTCCCCGCCGCCTGGACCGCTGTGTTCGCGTCCGAACCGTCGACCAGGATCTGAACCGGGGCATCCCGCCCGGCGAACAGGCGTTTCGAAAAATCGGTGGGCACCACGATGGCGAGCTTTGCCCTGCCGCTCAGGAAATCCTTCTCGATTTCTCCGTAACCCGATG